>NZ_JBDNGN010000052.1:0-15283 GCF_041689225.1 Hyphomonas sp.
CAGGATACTGAGCGGGAAGCCCATGACGAGATGTCCGACCATGGCGCCCGTGAAACAGAACGGGATGGCGGCCAGAAGGATCAGGATCGGTTCGGCATAGGATTTGAAGGCTACGGCGACAAGGAAGTAGGCGACGCCGATCGCAATCAGCAGGAAGGTCATGATCTCAGCCATGAATTCCGCCTCGCCCTGTGCTCGGCCGATGCTGCCGCGCCGGACCAGGGGATGGGCCTTGTCGAAATCGTTGAAGAAATCGTAGTTGAGATCACCACGGATTTCCGTGATGCGCTCGGCCACGATTTCGGCACTGACCACGATGGCCCGGCGGCGTTCGCGACGTTTGATCTGGGATATGCCCTTTTCGAAGCGTATGTCGGCGACCGCATAGAGGGGCAGTTCTCGGCCATCGGCAGTGCGGACGCGAATATTGTTCAGGAAGTCGAGCGATTCCCGGTCGGTGCGCGGATAACGTACGAAGACGCGGACATCCTCGCCGTCGCGGGGCAGGCGCTGGACTTCTTCGCCATAGAATCCCTGACGCACCTGGCGGGCGACATCAGCCGTCGTGATGCCGAGGGATTCGGCACCGGGCTTCAGGTCGAACTGGATCTCGTCGGTCGCGCTCTGCACGTCGTTCACGACATTGTAGACGCCATCATAGGAGCGCAGCTTGGCCATGAGGTCTTCGGCTGCCGCGTTGAGCGCGTCGAGATCGGTCGAGTTCAGCATGTACTGTATCGGCGGATCATTGTCGGTGTTCCGGTAATTGACCGTGATCGTCTCGGCGTCCGGGACTTCGCCGATCAGGACGCGGAGGCGCTCGGCCGTTTCCTTGGCTGTGAGTGTGCGCGTTTCTGGCGGCACGAGTTTGACGAGGGCCAAAATATTATTGTCGCGTGAACGGGTGTACCAGTTCTCGATCAGCTCGCCTTCACCATTGGTGGATGCGTTGACCTCGTCCTCAAGTGCCTTTTCACCGGCCTGAATCTGCGCAAGCACTTCGAGCGACCGGGAATAGGGCGTGCCTTCCGGCATTTCGACGGAGACTTCGATCTGGTCAGACTCGGTTTCGGGGAAGAAGACGGTTTTCACAAGACCGTTGGTGAGCAGGCCAACGGACAGGATCATGCCGCCGATGAAAATGGATGCCGTGAGATAGCGGTGGCGCAGTGCACGGAGCAAGAGGGGGCGGTATAGACGACGAGCGATCCAGACGATGCTGTTTGCGATGGACGCCTGGAAGCGGGCAATGCGAGTTTCCGGATTTACCGCTTTGAGATGGGACAGGTGAGCCGGGAGGATTAGCAGGGCTTCGATCAGCGAGAACAGGAGGGCGAAAATCACGACGAGTGAGATGGAGCGCGTAAATTCACTGGTGCCGCCGGAAAGGTACATCCAGGGCGCGAAGAATATCATCGTGGTGAAGACCGCGAAAATGACGGGCTTGATGACCATGGTCGTGCCGTTCACCGCCGCGACGAGGCCTTCCTCGCCATCTTCCGTGCGCGAGTGGATGGCTTCACCCACGATGATCGCGTCGTCCACGATCACGCCGATGACGAGCAGGAAGGCGAAGGTCGAGATCATGTTGAACGAGACGTCCGCCATGGGCAGGAGCGCGAGACCGCCTGCGAAGGCCGTGCCGATGCCGATGGCAACCCAGATGGCGATGGCAGGACGCAGGAAGAGCAGCAGCGTGACCAGGACCAGGAACAGGCCGGTCAGGAAATTGGTTCCGATCAGGCGGATGCGGCTCATATAGTCGATAGCGGAGTCCTGCCAGATCGTCATCGAGACGCCGGGCGGAAGGTGTTTGACCGCTTCATCGAAATACGCATTCACATTTTGTGACATCTTCACGATGTTCATCTTCGGGCCGCTCATGACCTGGACCAAGATCGTGCGCTGTCCATTGACCGTGGCGAGGAGGTTGACCTCTTCAAACCCGTCGATGACGGTTGCCATGTCGGAGACCCGCACGATGGCCCCATTGGGCATCTGCTTGACGATAATGTTTTCGAACTCGGCCTGCGTATCGGCCTGCGAGCGGGTGCGCAGCTGGACGTTGCCACCATCGCTGCGGACATTCCCGGCGGAAATGTTGACGGATGTGCCGCCGACAGCAGCGGCGACGTCAGACAGGCTGACGCCATAGCGGCGGAGCGCTTCTTCGGAGACCTCGATGGAAATTTCTTCGTTCCGCACGCCGAAGAGTTCGACGGACGGGACATAGCCTAGCAGTCCGATCTCGCGGCGGGTGGCCTCGGCGAAGTGCTTGAGGTCCTGCTCGCTGACCGTCTCGTCGCCGGACATGGCGAGGCGGAGGATCTCGTCTCGGCTGCGGAAGACGTTCAGCTGCGGTGGTTCAGCGGCGGCCGGAAAGGAGCTGACGGCGTCGATCTGGCGTTTGAGGTCCTGAAGGAACTTGCCTTCGTCGAGATCCTGGTTGCCGATGACGATGAGGCGGCCGACCCCTTCGCTGGAAACAGACCGGAGTTCCTTGATTCCTTCGACCGTGCTGACGGCTTCTTCCATGCGGACGGTGATCTGTTCCTCGATGTCCTGCGGAGACGCGCCGCGCCAGACGACGGAAATCTGAGCGCCCGGGAATTCGACATAGGGTTCAAGTTCGCGCTCCATCTTGATGAAGGCGACAATGCCACCGAGTATGATCGCGATCATCAGCAGGTTTGCTGCGACCTTGTTGCTTGCCCACCAGCGGATGATTGCCGACATGCCCTCGGATCCTTCTATTCTTCAACCGCATTGGCGCCGGCCGCAAAAGCGGTTTCGAGCCGGTCGACAGGTTTGATTTTCATGCCGTCGGATGCCGCGCGGACAGGCGATGTCACAACGCGTTCGCCAGCGCTTACGCCGGACGTGAGAATGAGGCGTTCACGTTCGGAAAAGGCAACTTCGACCGGGCGAACCTCGAGCGTGTCGTCCTCTCGGGCGACATAGACACTGTCCTTGCCGCGAAGCGCGGTGCGCGGGAGGACGACGCTGTCGGCCAGTGTGCGCCCGTCGATCTCGGCATCAACATAAAGGCCAGTGGCGAGGGGCGTGCCATTGTCGGCGCCTTTGCCATAGGGGTCCGTGACTTCGACATAGGCGAAGAGAACGCGGGTTTCCGGATCGAAGCCACTGGCGGTGCGTGTAATGCGGCCGGACCAAGTGTGCGGCACACCAGCGACGGTGGCCGACAGCGTGACGGGCGGGCCCTTACGGGCCGGCGTTTCGGAAAATCCAATGCCGAGACCGAGATTTGCGAGGTCTGAATCAGTCAGGGCGATGGCGATATCGACAACGTCACTGGCATAGATTTCGCCGAGGCGGGCACCGGGCGAGACATAGGCGCCGATATTGACTGATCTCTCCCGCACGCGGCCTGCGAAGGGGGCGAGGATACGTGTGCGTGACAGCTGGAGCCGGGTGTCGTCGAGCCGCGCCTGCGCGGAGGCTAGCTGGGCCTCGGCCTGGGCGCGCTGCGGATGGCGAAGCGTCAAATCGGACACCTGGTCCAGCCCGAGCTGTTCGGCGCCCTGGCTGGCAATCTGGCCTTCGGAGATTTCCTGGAGGAGTGCCGTATGGGCTTGCGCCACAGCGGATTCGGCCTGGACGATACCGAGTTCGTATTCCCGGGACTCGAGGCGGACAAGAGTTTCGCCGCGCTCAAATTGCCCGCCTGCCAGGAATTTGGGGGAGACATAGGCCACACGGCCGCTGATCTCGGAGGCGAGCATGACTTCGGAACGGGCTTTGACTTCGCCCTGACCGTGAACCTTGATCGAAACAGGTTTGGAGCGTGCCACAGTGGTGAGCACGGGGAGGGCCTCGATGATTTCGGTCTTCTCTTCGGGTGCAGGCTTCAATGCCCCCATGGCGACAAAGCCGCCGACCGAGCCGATCAGCACGAAAACGGGCAAGGCCAGGAACAGGATCCGCTTGACAAGAAGGCCAAGCCTGAACGGCGGATTCTGGTCAGTTTCAGCATAGTTCATGGTTCAGATACCCATTGTGATCTTTGATGGCGCTGGCGTGAGCTTGCACGAGCTTCTCCGCGCCGTGATGAGTCTGGATAACATCAAAATTGTTGAAAAACAATAAGAGATACACGATAAACAACAAAGTTTTGTTGTTTTACAGATTTTGAGCTGATCGCGGCTTGGAGCGCAATTGGAGTCGTAAAATCGGCGCCGAAGCCTTGGGCGGCGGCGCTTGACGTGTATCGGCTTTTCCGATTGTGAAGCTTGAAGGGGCCAGAAAATCCTAACCTGAAATGTGTTTCAGGTCGGGGCAGTCACTGATTGTGATTGGGGCGCGGATCACCGAGACTCGGGCTGGCAGGCACTGAGTCCCAGGACCGGAATCATGGTTTCCCAGCCGTCCTTGCTCACGAGCGACAACCGCCCGTCCTCGATCCGCTGGCCGCCATCGAGCAGCTCGCCGGGCTTGAAGCTCAGGCCGACATTGCCGTCAGGCGAACGGTAGGTCATCTGGGTCATGAACTGGCCAAAAAGCGCGCCGCGAGAGGCCGTAAGTTCGAGCGGGGATTGGGTGCCCCCAATGTTCATGACCGCCTTGTCCGATCCCGCTTCGGCGAAGAAGACGAAGCGGACGGGAGCAGATTGTGTCCACAGGAACAGGCCGCAGGCGCCCGGCGCGAGCGTCTGGGACGGCAGCTCGCCGGTCCTCGCAATTACGTTGGCTGCCGATGTGACGGTTTGAGCGGGCGCAGGTTTACTTGCGCAGGCCGGCAACATGGCAATCGACATCAACAGAGTTGCGAAACAGATGGAATGTGAATGGCGCATATTCAGTTACCTTCGGCCAGAGTGGCTTCCGGGCCCAGCGTGTAGCCATTTCCGGTTTTTGTGAAGCCCATTGCCGTGAGGGCGGCGGTTGCCTGAGCATCGAGGCGTTCGACATGAACGTCCATGCCGGTGCGTCCATCGGGACGCGCGCGCAAGGTGATTTCAAATCGTTCGCCATTGGGACCGTCGCCGGTGAGCGGTAATTCAAGGTTTCCGTCATTGCAGGTTGGCGCGCCTGCAAGCATGGGCCAGTCGCGGCCGTATTGGATGCCGAGCCGACGGACGAGATCCAGTTGGGCTGCGCCGCTAGCTGATTTACACGTGCCGGCGCTGTCGACGTGGGCTGCGGCATTGGACAATTTCATAACGCCGCCGACCCGGCGCAGTTCAGGATGAATGCCGCTCAGGCGGCTGATATCTAGTTCGGCAGCGAATCCGGACAGGTTCATGGACGATCCCGACAGTTTGATATTGCCGCGCCCGCGGCCGGGCTGGCCGACCCATTTCACGTCGGATACGATGGCACCTGAGAGCAGGGAAAATGGAGACGATGTGACGTCGAGCGCGCCAACAGGTTGTCCACGATATCCGAGCCCGGTGACCTGCCCGTGCCAGATGGTGCCGCGTGCCTGTTGCCAGCTGACGCCCTGATCGACGAGACCTGCATTGCGCATCATGAATGACAGCGGCACGCCGGACAAAATGCCGAACGCAAGCGCAGCGACGAATACAAGGATGAGTGTGAGACGCTTCATCCGGCCGGCATGCCCCCGAATTCAAAGCTTGAACGAACAAGGCCGGAACCTGCCTGAGTGATTGTCGCCTTGCTGGACTCGAGCCCGGCGCTGCTGCGCAGTTCGAACAACCAGGCAAAGACATTCTCGACATTGGTATCATCGACCTGCACGGTTACCACGCCGTCGGCGCTGACTTGTACGCGCGCGATCGCGAGCCCGCGACGCGTCGCAGCATCGAGAATGGTGCGTCGCCGGGCGTCAGCGTCGAGTGCGACACCAGAGGATGCGCTGGCGTCGGCTGTTGGAGAGAGTCCGCGAGAGGTCATGAGGTCCAGCGTGCGCGATGCCTGTTCAGCCCGGAGGCTGGCGGTGGCGCGATTGGCCAGAAGCGGAAACAGAATGAATTGAAGCAGCACGATAAGTGCGAGCAATGCTGCGGCTGCTCCGACGAGTGCGCGTTCGCGCAGGCTGAGCTTGTCCCACCATTCGATCATCGTGCCGCCTCCAGTGTGAGGTCGCCGAGAACCTGTCCGTCCTGCTGGCGGGAATCGCCAAGTGACACGGCGATGCCGTTCGCTTCGAGGGCGTTCTTCAGGTCGGCATCGCTGCCATAGTTGGGGTAGACCATGTTGGCGAGCAGGCGACCGGTCGCACGATCATATCGCAGGCTCTGGATCGAGATGCCGCTATCGACTGGAACGGCTTCGTAGAGGAGAGCTGTCGCTTCGAGGAAGGGGAGCCGGTTTGCGACAGGTGCGGTGTTCTGGCTCCGGACGGCCGATGCAAGGTTCGCAGGTATGGGCGCGCCCGGGAAGGCCGCTGCGTAGGTGGCGCGGGCCTGACTGTCGAGCGCGGTGGCGAGGCGCGACAGGGCGTGTGTTTCGAGGGCGATAACGGACAGGAACGTGACGGTCGCAGCGGCGGCAAGAATGAGTGCCGGACGCCATGCGCCGATCCGGATTTCTGCTTGCCGTCGGCTGACGAAGGCGCCCTGGCGCAGGTCTGTTAGTGGCGGGCCATTCTCTGCCCATTGCGCGAGCTGGCCGAGAAGCGGCAGAGAGGACGACTGAGCGTCGGCCACACCAAGCCGCTGCGCGATTTGGCTCCCGGATACCGAGATGGGGGCATCGGCTTTTTGAATGAGGGCCTTGAGCGCGTCGTCGGGCAGCTGGGCATCAGCAGCGAAACGGCGACCGTTGATCGAGAACAGTATGCGGCCCCCGGTATCAATGGCGGTCGGCGTGGCGGGCAGGACCGAGGCATCAGCGACGAGGCGAGCCGTTTTGAGTCCAGCAGTATTCAGGATCGACACCCATTGTTCCATCAAGGCCGGATCAACGATGTGAACCGGGCGCGACCCGCCGGGAAGCGGCTGTCCGATGGCGACATGGGCATCTTCGACCGCGACCGCGAGGTCGTCTTCGAGCGCGAAGGCCGCCGACCGACGTAATTCGGTAACGCCTTGGTTGGGAAGACGGACGTCGAAGCAACCCACCTCCGTTGCCGGAACGAAAACCACGATCTCGTCGCTGGAGTCGATGTCAGCCGAACTGGCGGACAGCAGGCTGATGCCCTTGTCGGTTGCCAAGGCGAACTCGATTGGCTCTCCGGGTGATGGAAGCATTGCATAGAGGCGCCGGGCCATCAGAAGTCTCCCGTTATGCGCTGGATGAGGGGGGCCTTGCCGCCGTCGTCCATTGCATAGGTAAGCTGGAGGGTTTCCTGCGTCGGGCCAGAGACGATGTGCGCTGTCAAACGCAGGCTGGTTGGCCGGAGCGCGATCATGGAATCGTTTCTGGAGGCGACGGCAATCGACTGGATCTCGCTGTCTGACAGGAATGCGTCGGGCGTCAGCCAGCCAGACAGCGGCCGTGCACGGATGACGGATTGCGCCTGTTCCATGCTGAGCTCACCGGAGTAAAGCGCGATCAACAGGGGGGCATCAGATTCGCGCAGTGTTTCGATATTCAGAGCGGACTGAAATGTCGAAGGCCTGACGCATACGAGTGGCCGGATTGTCTCGATGATTTCTGGCGTGAAACCTTTTATGGCGCGGAGTTCGGACAGGTTGACCAGCCCGGCATTGGCGGCACGGTAGGGTGTTTCGAGAGTCCCGTAATAGGCATCCTCCGCTCCGAACGCGCGTGGATTGGAATCGGTATCGATCCAGTCGGCGAGGCTTTCCGCCAGTGCGCGGGCGTCCGACCGGAACAGGCCTTGTGCTTCGAGCAGGGCCTGGAACCTGATATGGCTGGTGTCGTCGGCTGCTCCGGTAATGGAGTTGAGGTTGAAGCAGTTGGAGTCGTCGGCCAATGTTGCCTGGATAACGCCGCGTTCGAAGGGCAGCGTGATCGCCTGCCCGGTCTCCAGGGCTTGCCGGAGGGCGTCGTCATCAAGGTCCCTGAGGCGCGAAATGGCAACGGCGCCGATCGCTTCGGTCGAGCGCGCCGCCCACAGGGTCTGGGAGCGCTGCGACGAGACGCGCGCGAGGCTGATCGACCGGCCGAGCGCGTCGACGGCGGTCAGGGCGGCAACGGACATGACGGCGACGATCATCAGGATCGACAAGAGTGCGGCGCCGCGGTCCTTGGGGGAGGATGCCGGGGTCATGGCGTGGCCCCCACCATGTACTGTAATGTCAGCTGGTCCGCGTCGGGAAATTCCAGATCGAGTTGCACCAGGTCCGGATGCCGTCCGTTGGCATCGCCAGGCCATTCGTCGAACCAGACGCCTTTTTGGCGGTAGCGGATTTCGAGGTCGGATATGCCATCCAGAAGCACGCGTTCCACAACGGGCGTGTCGCGGACGGGGTCTGGCCGCAGCCAAGCCTTGCGGATCAGCTGCCCGTCTTCGAGTCGAAAGGCCACGCGCTGGAGATCGCTGCGGTCGCCACCGACTTGCGGGTCGCGCCAGCCGGAACGAACGAAGCTGATCAAGTCACCTGTTTCAACGCCTGTACGGCCCGTGAAGCCGACGGGAGGATTGAAGTCGTCGGGCGCTGCTGACGGGCGCTGGGTCATCTCGCTGAAATCGGCGCGCAGCAGGCCGTTGGCGGCCTCCAGCGTGCGAACGTCAGCCATGCGCGCATCAATGGCGCGGCTGGCCTGCAGCGTCTGCAGCATCATCAGCGTTCCCGCCGTGGCGAGCATGGCGGTAACGCCGAGCGCGACGAGGGTTTCGATGAGTGTGAATCCGGCCTCTGTCTGTTTCATTCGCCCGCCCTCAGGGCCTGAATGTGGGCGAGCACCTGACCGGTTTCCGGCATGAATACGGTCACATCGACAAGGAACAGGCCGTCTTCCTGCGTGGGGGAAACCGTTCGTTTCCAGTCAAATGTGCGACCGCGCTGCGTGGCCGCACCGGCGATCACGCCGGTTGGCAGCGGCGGCGGTAGTGTCATGGCGTCGGCCATGCGGTTGCTAGCCTCGATTTCGGCGAGTGCCCGCAGGTCGACCTGTTTGGCACCGACAGTGGTTTCGCTGCTGAGATGGATCAGGCCGATGGCCGATATCGAAAAGACGCCCAGCGCGGCGAGGACTTCGACAAGCGTGAAACCGGATTGCGATGTGCGGTCAGGCATCGGGCGCCTCCCACATGACCTGGCCATTGGGTGCGATGGTCAGCGTGATCGTCTCGCGACCGTGGATGAGTGTGAGGGGCTCGCCCTGGACGGTGCCCGTCGTGTCGAGGACGACATTCGGGACGATTGTCACTGTGTCGGACACAGTCCGCGAGGGGGTGCGGGGTGTGTCGAAAGTGACGTTGCGTGCGAACGTAACCGCTCGGCCCGGAGCCGGGGTCCAGACCTGGTTCTGCCAGCTGAACCGCTGGTAACCGTCTTCGGTGATCGACAGGCCCTGGGGCACGCCGGTGACGAGAGCCAGGTCGAGCGCCGAGGTGACATCATGTTCAAGACGCGTTGCGGCTTCGGCCAGTGGATCCGCTTTCGGGCGCATGGTCATCGTGACCATGCCGGCAGCGAGCGCCATGATGAACACAGCGACCAGCACTTCGGTCAGGGTCATACCTGCTTCAGTGGATGCGTGGAGGTCGCGACGGGTGGTCATTTCAGGTGTCAGTTCCAGTTGCCGATATCGTCTTCGTTGCCGGGTTCTGCGTCCGGGCCGGCGGAAAACACGTCATAGGCACCAGCGGACCGGGGACCGGGAGCGGTGTAATTGTAATCATTGCCCCAGGGGTCCTGCTGGACGCGCTTGATGTAGCCGCCGGGGCGATACTGGTCGGCTTTCGCGCCGGAGGGAGGCGTCTTGAGCGCGGCCAGGCCGGTATCGGCGCCGGGATAGTTGAACATGTCGAAGCTGTATTGTTCAAGGCCGCTTTCAAGCGCGGCGATGTCCGAGCGGGCGCGGTCGATGCGGGACTTGCCGAGCACGGGACCGACGGAGATCACGACCGCTGTGGCAAGCAGGGCCATGATCGACACGGTTACGAGCAGCTCAACGAGTGAGAAGCCGGCATCCTTGGTGTGGGGCGCGGCTTTCTGGTCGTCTTTGGCCTGGGTCATTCGGGTCTCCTGTTGGGTCCGCAGCGCTATTGCAGCGCCAGCGTATTGAGCTGGATGATGGGTAGCATGATCGACAAAACGATCATGCCGACAAGGCCACCGAGCACAACGATGATGATCGGCTCCATCAGGCTGAGGGCGGTGGATGTGGCATTTTCGAATTCTTCCTCGAGGAATTCTGCCGCGCGCGTCATCATGCCGGGCACGTCACGCCCCGCTTCGCCGCTGGCCACCATGTGGACCATCATGGGCGGAAAGGCGCCAGTGCCCTTGAGCGCGGCGGCGAATGAGCCGCCTTCGCTGACGCGCACGGCGATCTCGTCTGTAGCCTTGCGGAACACGCTGTTGGACATGGCGCCGCGCGCCGCCTGAAGGGATTCCAGAACCGTGGCCCCGGACGAGGAAAGTGTTGCGAAGATGCGCGCAAAGCGGGCAGCCGAAACGGTGCGGGCCAGGTTGCCGATTATGGGCAGCCGTAGGACGAGGCGGTCGAGCGTCTCGCGGACGCCAGGCGCGCGCAGGAATCGGGTGAGGAGGGCCATGCCGACAACCAGCGCGATGGCGATCAGCCAACCCCAGTTGCGCAGGAGATTGGACACGGCGATGACCTGCTGGGTCAGCCAGGGCAGGTCGGCATCGAACATGTCGAACTGTTCGACGAGGCGGGGAACGACGAGGATCATCAGGGCGATGACCATGCCGATGGCGAGCGTGGCGAGTAGTGCAGGATAGATCAGCGCGGACTGGACCTTCTGGCGTAGGCGCCACGTGTTCTCAAGGTAGACGGCGAGGCGTTCCATGACTTCGCCCTGCCGGCCCGACATTTCACCAGCCGCAACGACGGATTTGAACAGAGGCGGGAAGGCGCGCGGCGCCGTTGCGAGCGCGTCGGCAAAGCGGGAGCCTTCGGTGACTTCGTTGCGGACGCGGTGAAGGATGGCCACCGTTTCAGGCTTGGCATCGCTCGCTGCAGCGGTGAGCGCCTGTTCGACGGTGAGGCCGGACTGGAGGAGAACAGCCAGCTGGCGCGCCAGCAGGGCGCGATCCTTCTCGGAAATACGGCCACCGGCAGCCTTGCCGCCACGTGCCGTCTTCGCGTTGAGCGGAGAGACGTCGACAGGCATAAGTTCGCGCATTCGCAATTCCTTGCGGGCGGCGCGGGGACTGTCGGCAGAGATGACGCCGCGCAGGCGCTTGCCGCCATTGTCAACGGCAACATATTCAAACGCTGCCATCGCGGGCCTCCTTGCGGCAGACGCGGAGGACTTCCGTCACGCTGGTCTCGCCGGAGAAAACATAACGCCGGGCATTCTCGATCAGGCGGTGATGGTCAGCGAATGCAACGGCTTCGATCGCGTCTTCTGTCGCGTCGGCGTGGAGAAGGTTGCGGACGGCGTTGTCGACGACGAGGAGCTCGTAGATCGCGATGCGGCCGTGGAAGCCGGTATTGCCACAGGCCATACAGCCTTTGGGCGTGTAGTGGGTGAAGGATTCGGCCGGGTGCAGGTCCAGCGCCTCGTATTCGGCTGCTCCGGCGGTTGCTGGTTCCCTGCAGACGTCGCAAAGCTTGCGCACGAGGCGCTGGGCCATGACGGCGCGCAGGGTGGAGGCCATGAGGTAGGTCTCCACCCCCATGTCGCGCAGGCGAGTGATGGCGCCGGCCGCACTGTTAGTGTGCAGGGTCGAGAAGGCGAGACGCCCCGTGGACGCGAATTCGAAGGCGGCTTCTGCCGTTTCGAGGTCGCGGATCTCGCCGACCATGACGATGTTGAAATCCTGACGCAGGATGTTGCGCAGGGCACGGGCGAACGTGAGGCCGACCTTGGCATCCATCTGGGTCTGGCTGATGCCCGGCAGGCCATACTCGACCGGGTCTTCGAGTGTCATGATGTTGACGCTACCGGTGTTGAGGCGTGAGATTGACGAGTAGAGCGTTGTTGTCTTGCCTGAGCCGACGGGGCCGGTGACAAGGATCACGCCGTTCGGTTGGCCGAGGACCTTGTCGAAGCGCTGGTAGGTGTCGGAATCCATGCCGAGCTGCTCGAGCGTGAGCAGGGCGTTCTGCGTGTCGAGGAGACGCAGGGCGACGCGTTCGCCGAAGCGGGTCGGCAGGATGGCGACGCGAACGTCGATGGAACGCCCGCCGGCCTGCAGCGAGATTCTGCCATCCTGTGGCAAGCGCTTTTCGGCAATGTCGAGACGGGCCATGACCTTGATGCGCGACACAAGCGGTGCGGCGAGTTTGCGGGGTGGCGTGAGGACTTCGACCAGATCGCCATCGATCCGATACCTGATGGATAGTTTATCCTCGAACGGATCGATATGAATGTCAGATGCGCGGCGCTTCATGGCCTCGTATATCAGGCCGTTGATCAGGCGGATGACCGGCGCATCGTCGCTGCCGCCGAGCAGGTCTGCTGCTTCGGGGATGTCGTCGATCAGGCTTTCGAGTCCGCCCCGGCTAGCGACGGCGGCTTCAATATCTGTTGCGCCGAGGGGGCTCTGGCTGAACGCGATTGTCAGCGCGCGATCGAAGCTGGCCGGATCAAGCGATTCGATCGCGTGGGCGCACCCGAGCGCGCGGCGCGCCTCGATCAGGGACATGACATCAGCGCCCGTGCGCACGCCCACGGTCAGCGTGTCGCGATCAGGCAGCACGATGAGTCCCTTGTCCTTGGCGAAGGCATAGGTGAACTGACGGGAAGATGCGGCGTGTGTGCTCATTGGATTATTGCGGTGGGGGCGCCCCTAGCACTTCGCTGACAAAGGCGTCGAGCGAATTGACCTTGTTGTCCTTGCCGTTCCAGAGTTCTTCGGCGCGGACGAAACGATAGCTGCGGGCGGTGACATCGCGCGCGCTCTGGCGATCGCGGATCACTGTGGGGCGGATGAATACCATCAGATTGCTACGCTTTGTGGCTTTGCCTTCCGTGCGAAACAGGCGTCCGGCAACCGGTATGTCGCCGAGGACCGGAACTTTCTCGTTTGCAATCGTATCGGACTGTTCAATCAGGCCGCCAATGACAATTATCTCGCCGCTGTCGGCCAGCACGTCTGTCGTGATCTGGCGCTTGTTGAAGATGAGGTCGGACGTTGCGACGTTGATCGCCCCGGAAATGCTGGATACTTCCTGATTGATTTTGAGACGCACGGCATCATCGGAGGAGATGCGCGGGGTGACATCTAGCCGGATGCCGATCTCCTTGCGGTCGACGGTGCGGAACGGGTTCGTGTTTCCATCTCCGAGCACTTCCCCTGTGACGATCGGGACTTCCTGGCCTACGAGAAGGGAGGAAGTGCCATTGTCGAGTGTCATGTTGAATGGCTTGGAAAGAACACGGGAATTCGTATCGTTCTCGACAGCCGTCAGGATGGCCCCGAAAAGCGTGTCGCCGTTTTGGCCGCCAACACCGACGCTGAGGCCAGTGAGGCCGAGCAGGGACGTAACGGCGGATGCTGCAAACGGGTTAGTCTCGCCACTATTGAACGGTGTGTTGCCGCTGATGGCGCCGGCGAGGGCCAGCAGGTTGGGCGCAGACCGGGAATAATTGGTCGACGCGAATGGCACCGTCGAGTTGCCCGTGCCGCTGAGCAGGAATTGCAGGCCGAGTTCGCGCGCCGTGTCGTCTGACATTTCGACGATGATCGCTTCGACGAGAACTTGCGCGCGGCGCTTGTCCAGGTCCTGGATCACGCGTTCAAGGGTGAGCAAGGTTTCGCTTGGTGCATTGATCACGAGCGAGTTCGTCGGGCCGTGAAAGGCAATTGTACTCGGCATGATTTCACCGCCTGCTTCGCTGCGCCGGAACGCCATCGCGCCAGCGACCTTCTCTAGGATCGGGACAATATCGGCGGCATCGGCATTATTGAGCGAGATGACGCGCAGGGTGTCTTCGACCCGGTCCGTCGCATCCAGCTGTTCGACAACTTTCAGTGCGCGCTCGACCATGAGGTCGTCACCGCGGATGACAATTGCATTGCCGGTCTGGGAGGCGATGGCCTGGAAGTTTGACGCGTAGGCGTCTTCGCCACCGGTCTTTTGAAGGGCCATCAGGATGGATTCGAGTTCGCCTGACGGGATGTTCTTGAGAGAGATCGTTACCGTACGGGTGCGATCTTCATCTATTCCAGCGACCAATTGACGGATTCGCGGCATGTTCGACTGGTAATCAACGATCACCAGTGTGTTCGAGCGCGGGTTTGCAATGACCTGGCCTTGGGCGTCGACCAGGGGTTTTACCATCTGGGCCGCTTCAAGCGCGTTGAAATTGTTGAGGTGGATGATTTCAGTGACGAAACTGTTCGAGCCGGAAGCCCGCGTGCCGGCTTCGCTGACCGCCGATTGTTCGGGGATAATGCGATAGGTGTCCTTGCCAGCCGGGACTGCCGTGAAACCGTGAACGCGCAGCGTTGAAAGGAAGACGTCAAATACGCCTTCCCGTGTCAGCGGGGACGACGAGGTCACGGTCACGCGTTTGCCGCGGACATCGGGATGGACGATGAACGTATAGCCGGTGACGATGGAAACGTCGGCGACCAGCGAACTCAATTCGACATCATCGAAATTCAACACATGGAGGGATGCCTTCGGACCGGACTCACCCGCGAGCCCGAAGGCGGGCAGGGCGGTCGTGGCCAGCAGAATGGCTGAAAGGCCGAAACGGACGTTCATTCTATTCTCCCTCAGGGAAGCGAAGCGTGACGGGGACATTGGCGCCATTGCGCTGAACCGTCATGGACAACTCGGTCGCGTTCGACAGCCGTTCGGCGATGTTTTCGATCTTGATGTCGCGGATGGGCGTACCGTCGAGCACCGTGATGATGTCACCGGATTCCAGTCCGGAACCGGACAGCACCGCAGTCGCGCCCGGCGTGGACAGACGGTAACCGACAAGAACGCCGTCTGTGAACACCGGCGCCACGTCGAGCGACGCCAGGAGCGCGCGATTGATCGGCGCCTGCTGTCGAGAAATCGTTGTGGGACGCGGCGCACCTTCGACCATGCCCTCCTGGCCAGGAAGGGTCAGGACAGAAAGCGCATCGATACCGCTTTCCATCATAAGGGTTTCCAGCGACCCGCTTTTGCGAATGAGCACCCGATCAGGAAGGACGCGGTCCAGCGTGACGCCTTCGATAATCGTTTTACCAGGATGATAGGTCAGGGCGCGACCGTCAGGGGTCTGGATGATGGCGATCGAGACCTGAGC
>NZ_JBDNGN010000053.1:0-10353 GCF_041689225.1 Hyphomonas sp.
GGTTGCCCAGCAGATCGTCCGCGTTCTCAACGCCGCTCAGCAGCTCGTCTAATACTTCCTTGGATATAGTCATTGTCGTCATGCTCCTTCAGTTTGGAAGCATGGGCCAAATTACTCATACACAGAAGATCGGACACTCTCAGCAAGGGTCAGGCTACCTTTGACGTACGAACTGCCCATTAGAGTTTCACACTGCGAGGGCGCAGGGCATTGGCAATCACGGACACTGAAGACAGGCTCATTGCGGCGGCGGCGATCATCGGGCTCAACAACAGGCCGAACACGGGGTAGAGAACGCCCGCCGCCAGCGGTATGCCCAGCGTGTTGTAGAAGAACGCGAAGAACAGGTTCTGCCGGATATTGCGCATTGTCAGCATGGCTGAGCTCGATCGCCCTGGCGATGCCCAGCATGTCGCCCTTTACGAGCGTGACACCCGCGCTTTCCATGGCGACATCCGTGCCGGTGCCCATGGCAATACCGACATCGGCCTGCGCCAGTGCAGGCGCATCGTTGATACCGTCACCGGCCATGGCGACTACTTTACCGGATTTCTGTAGCTCGCGAACGATACGGTTCTTGTCCTCGGGAGAAACATCCGCCCGGACGTCCTCAATTCCGACCTGGCGAGCCACCGCAAGGGCTGTCGCTTCGCTATCGCCCGTCAGCATGACGACCGTCAGTTCGTGCGCGTGCAGTCGCGCGATCGCCTCTCTGGTTGTTGATTCGATCGGGTCAGCAACGCCAATCAGACCGGCCGCCTTGCCGTCCACCGCCACGAACATGACCGTCTGGCCTTCGTTGCGATAAGCCCCGGCCGACTTGAGCCGTGCTTCATCAAAGTCCCCGACCCGGCGCATCATCTTGGCATTGCCGATGGCGACCGATTTGCCATCCACAATGGCCTGCGCCCCTTCACCCGTAACGGATTCAAAATCGTGGGCAGACTTCGCTTTGATACCTTTCTCCTCAGCGCCTCGCATGATCGCCGCTGCCAACGGATGCTCGCTCGCAGCCTCTACAGCCGCGACAAGCGCAAGCAGTCTCGATTCGTCCCAGCCCTCGGCAGCCCCACAGTGACAAGATTCGGCTTGCCCACGGTCAGTGTCCCGGTCTTGTCGACAATGACCGTGTCGACCTTCTCCAATGTCTCAAGTGCCTCGGCATTACGGATCAAGATACCGTTCTGGGCGCCTTTACCCGTCCCGACCATAATGGACATTGGAGTCGCAAGACCGAGCGCGCACGGACATGCAATGGTCAGGACAGCAACTGCATTGACCAGCGCAAAAGTCTTAGCCGGATCGGGGCCAAAGATGGCCCATACGATAAATGTCAGGAACGCAACGGCCACAACGGCGGGAACGAACCATGCGGCGACCATATCCACGAGATGCCGGATTGGAGCCCGCGACCGCGGCGCCTCCGAGACTATCCGCACGATCTGCGCCAGCACCGTGTCGTCGCCGACATGTGTTGCAACGATAATGAGGGCGCCGGTTGCGTTGACGGTGCCGCCCGTGACCTTGTCGCCGGCTGCTTTTGTAACGGGCATGGATTCGCCGGTCACCATGGACTCATCGACGCTCGAACGCCCCTCGATCACTTCGCCATCCACCGGGACTTTCTCACCGGGGCGCACGCGTAGCCGATCACCTGATGTCACTTGGCTCAGGTCAACATCTTCCTCGCGGCGATCATCGCGAATGATCCGCGCCGTGGGCGGGGTCAACTGCAACAGTGCGCGGATGGCGCCCGAGGTTGAACGACGTGCACGCAGCTCCAGAACCTGTCCCAGCAGCACCAGCGCAACAATGACGGCGGCCGCTTCGTAATAGACGTGGACGCTTCCATTCATGTCCCGAAAGCTGTCGGGGAAGAGGCCGGGCGCCACAGTCGCCACCAGGCTGAACAGGAAGGCGGTGTCAACGCCGAGCGCGATCAGCGTGAACATGTTCGGGTTCATTGCCCGGACAGACCGTCGGGCGCGCACGAAGAAGGGCACTGCGCCCCACAGGACAACCGGCGCTGCCAGCGCGAGCTGAATCCATTGCGCAACACCTGCGGGTAGCCATCCATGCAGTGGCCAGTCGGGGAGCATGTCGCTCATGGCGTAGACGAACAGGGGGAGGGCGAGGGCTGTACTGATCCAGAACCGGCGGGTCATGTCATCCAGTTCGCTGGTGTCTTCTTCAGCCGAAACAGTCTCAGGTTCCAGAGACATGCCGCAGATAGGACAGCCAATATTGGAGGTTTCCCGGACTTGCGGGTGCGTCGGGCAAGTCCACACGGTGCCGGAATAGCTATCCGGGAAATGGTCATAGGCTGTATCCGGCTTTGCGGCCCTTCCGCCTTCATGACAGCATCAAGGCGCGGAATGTGGCGCGTGATGATGGGCGTGGTCGTCAGATGACGTGTTCATGCGCCTGGCCACCAAAGGTTGCTTCATCTGAACAAATACCCCATAGGGGTATATACAAGGGCCGTCGTCAAACAGGGCCCATCCAAGCGGACGGTCAGGTCAGGAAATTAAGGCGTGATGGGCCGGTAAGTTATTGCGAACGACATGCAGATCGTGTCAGTCGCTCCAACAGCTGCTGCTGCAAGGACTTTGAGATCACCTGAACCATATACATATACCCCATAGGAGGGATTGCTCATGAAAGACACCACTCGCGACGCTGCCACAAAACGCCTCGCCCGGATCGAAGGGCAGGTGCGCGGCGTGGCGAAGATGATTGCAGCCGACCGGTATTGCATCGATGTCGTACGCCAGGTGCAGGCGATAAAAGCAGCGCTTGGTGGATTGGAAAACGCGATTTTAGAGGATCATTTGGCGACTTGCGTAGAAACAGCGCTGACTGGAGACAATCTCGCCGAACGACGAGAAAAGGTCGAGGAATTGGTTGCGGTGCTCGGCGGTCGCAAAAAGTAGTATCACGATTTAGTCAAATACAGTGTCAGGGTATATGAAGCCTTATTCTTTCATGAGTATAAGGATAGAATGTTAGTCCTCGTCCGCCTTCTTCTCGTGCTTGTCGCGACCGCCATGGTCGCATGCCCGGTGATGGCTTCTGATCTCCACGCGCATGACGAAAGCGTTGCGGCAGTGTCCAAGGGCACCAGCGTGCAGGTATCTACCTGTCACGATGAACTTCGACCGGATGGTGCAGAGCCAGGAAATCTGGATGGGCCGTGCCCTGACCGCAGTGATTGCAGCATCGCTTCAATCATTCAGGCCGCGCCCGCGCCATATGTCTCAGCCCCCGGCGAAACAAATAATTTTGTTGCCATTCCGGCAGGGGATTTCTCCTCGGATCTCTTCTTCATAAAGGGCTTCGCAACCGGCCCTCCGGTGCGGCGGCGTGCACAACGTGCCTTCACGCCACTCGTCCTGAAACAACGTCTCCTGATCTGATCAGCACAACAATCGCTCTGCCGCGCGCCTGAAGGCTCGCGGTCGTTTGCTTTGTTCTTCTGCTTCAGTTCCAGGAAAGATCCATGTTCAATCAGCTAACTCGCGTCTTGCTGCTGGCAGCGACCGCCGGTATCGCATCGCCGACTTTCTCGGATGCGCATGCCCAAAGTATCGGTCAGCTGGAGGCAGAACTCGCGCGCCATCCCGCTCTGGATGCCATGCAGTATCGCTCCGACGCTGATCGTGAACGCGCCACGGCCGGACACGCGCTTCCCGATCCGGTCGTATCGCTCGGCCTCAACAATCTACCCGTATTCGATCCCGCTTTCGACAGGTTCCTTCCAACCAACAAGGCTGTGGGGGTGCGCCAGCAGTTTCCTGCAGGCGCCTTGCGAGACGCCCAGTCGATGGGAGCGACGAACCGCGCCGTTCAGACCGATGCGGCGCGCGATTGGCAATATGCCCAATTGCGCGCAGAGCTGCGCATTTCGCTGATTGAACGTACGCGCATCTTGGAACAGCGTCGCCTCGCGCTCGCCCGGCGCGAAAAGTATGCCGAACTGACGGACGTCATTCAAAACGAGATCGATGCCGGCCGCCCCGCACTGTTCAGACTGGCACAAGTTGATATTGAGCGGGCGGACATTGACCGCGCCCTCGCTGAACTGGGCGCCGAAAGCGCTGATATCGACGCCAGACTGGTCGACCTGGTCGGCGCGGTACCAGATACGGCCGCGCCTGTGCCGGCCGTCGCCGAATGGACGGGGGAGGCCGGCGCCTTCCATGCTGTTCGTATCGCAGAGGCGTCGGTCGGCGTTGCCGATGCCGGCGTCGATCAGGCGGCCGCCGCATATAAACCAGAGTGGGGCGTGCAGCTGACCTATCAGCAACGCGAAAACGGCCGCGGTGGCATGGCATCCACCTTTGCTGGCGATGACTGGGTCTCGGGCATGGTGACATTCACTGTTCCCATCTGGGCTGCGCAGAGCCAGGAACCCCGGCTGCGCGCGGCCAAAGCGGACCGGAGTGCGGCACGTGCCCTGTCCATGGCGGCCGCGAGGCGCGCGGCATCCGACTATGCGGGCTTTCTGGCAACTCGGCGTGCAGCTGCCGAATCGCTGACGGTCCTCAAGCAGAAGATCCATTCTCTTGAGGACCAGCGAGACGCCTTGCTCACAGTCTATGAGTCCGGCGCCGGAGACTATTCGCCGATCATCGATGGCGAACTCGCGATCCTGCTTCTTCAGTCGCAAACCGCAGCCGAAGCGGCGCGCCGCGACGGCGCAACCGAGCGCCTCAATGCCCTTCTGGTGACATCATGAAAAATACCATTGTAACAAGTTCGCTCGCCTTGACCCTTTTGCTGGCCGCTTGTGGCGGCGCTGACTCCAACGCGGCAGCGATGCGTGGGGCGGATGTGTCAGCCGATGCCGGCGGGCAGGTGCAGTCCTACACCTGCCCAATGCATCCGCACTATGTATCGACCGACGCTGACGGGACCTGTCCGATCTGCGGCATGGATCTCATACCTGCCAAGGCAACACCCACAGCAGGCAAGGGCAAGGGGGACGTCCTCTACTATAAGAATCCGATGGGCCTGGCTGACACGTCGCCGGTTCCCAAGAAGGATTCCATGGGCATGGACTATATCCCGGTCTATGCCGAGCCAAGCGCCGGGAGCGGCATCGCCGTGCCGTCTGAAATGTTGCAGACCATGGGCGTTCGAACGGCGCGCGCACGCTTTGCTTCATTCGGACGGACGGTGCGCGCATACGGCAATGTGCAGTCGAACGAGCGCACGGAGTCAGCCTCGACCTCAAGGCTTGAAGGCTGGATTGAAAGCCTCACGGTGCGCGCGGAAGGCGATGCGGTTCGTCCCGGTGCCTTGCTGTACCGAATCTACAGTCCCGACCTGATTGGCGCACAAAAGGACTACCTGGCATCGGTCAAGATTGGCAATGAAGCCCGGATCGCCTCTGTTCGCCAGCGCCTTCGTTCACTTGGCATGCAACCCGCCACAATATCTCAGCTGGCCAGCACCGGTCAGCTCATCGAACGCGTCCCGGTCTATGCCGAAACCGGCGGGATCGTGAAATCCCTCGACGTCCGGGAAGGTGATTACGTCAAACCGGGCACGCCCGTTCTGCGCCTCCAGTCATATAGCGATGTCTGGGTCATCGCATCTGTCGCGGAGAAGGATCTGCCCTTCATAGACACAGGGCTGCCGGTATCTCTCTCCATTCCAAGTGCACCGGACGCGGCGGGTAAGGGGAAAGTCGACTATATCTATCCGACAATCGATCCGAAGACGCGTACGGCGCAGGTGCGCATTCTCGTCGACAACGCATTGGGCGCGCTGCGTCCGGGCGCCTATGCTGATGTCACGTTCGACCTTGACGGCGAAGCGCGCCTCTCGATTCCGAGCGAAGCCGTGCTGCGTGACAGCTCCGGCGCGCATGTTGTTGTCGCACTTGGCGATGGCAGATTTGACGCGAGGGCCGTTCAAACCGGTGTGTCCGCGCGTGGGCTGACGGAAATCCTGGACGGAATAAAGCTTGACGAAGAGGTGGTTGCCAGCGGCCAGTTCCTGCTCGATTCCGAAGTCAACCTCCGCGAAGGGCTGGCAAAGCTTAGCGGACCAACAGCCGGAGGGAATCCGGACACGCCCCTTGACGAACTCGTCACCAATTCCAGAACGCTGGCCCAGGTCGACCATCTGACGGACATGGCTCTGTATTTTCACGAGGCGCTGACAGAAGGGTACCCGATCGATCCGGCTTTCCTCGCGCCGGCGATTCAGGCCGGCGAAACGCTCGGCGTGCGGTTCACCGGTACAAGGCTGGCGCCAGTCCTCGAAGACGCGGTGACCGCGCTGATGTCCGCTACGGACTCCACGGATGAGTTGACAACACGCAATGCCCTGGCGGCCCTGATGACTGCGCTTGACCCTTGGCTCATGGAAGGCGCTCCCGCCCATTACCGTGACGCAGGTCTTACATTCTATCGCGAAACCGAAACCGGGCGCGCCTGGCTGCAGCAGGACGGTCAGCTGACCAATCCCTATGGAACAGTCAAGGCAGAGAAGATCGCGTGGCCTGATCCCATGAAGATGAATATGAGCGACATGTCTGAGGCGCCACAATGAGCGCGTCTTCCGATCATGACCTTGCTGGCCGCGACCCGTCGCTGTCGGCTATAGCCAGACTTATTTCCTGGTCTGTAGCCAATCAGCTGATTGTGATGACGCTTGCGGTTGCGCTTGCGGTTGCTGGCTGGCTCGCGATCCAGAACACCCCGCTTGATGCCATTCCGGACCTGACGGATACACAGGTCATTATCCGGACGGAGTTTCCGGGCCAGTCGCCGCAAATTGTCGAAGACTTGGTGACCTATCCATTATCGACCAGCCTGCTTGGCCTGCCAAAGACAAAGGATGTGCGCGGGGCGTCGATGTTCGGCACCAGCTTCATCTATGTCATCTTCGAAGACGATGTGGACCTCTATTGGGCAAGGTCGCGCGTGGTTGAAGCCCTGTCCAGGCTCGGGTCTGAGCTGCCTGCAGGCGCGACGCCGCAGATCGGACCAGACGCGACGGGAGTTGGCTGGATCTACCAATACGCACTGGTCGACAAGACGGGGGGGACCGACCTTGCCGAATTGCGCTCCCTGCAGGACTGGTTCCTCAAACTGGAACTGTCCGGCGTCGAGGGCGTGGCGGAAGTCGCTTCCGTCGGCGGCTTCGTCCGGGAGTTCCAGGTTCTGGTCGACCCGAACCGGTTGCGCGCATTCAACGTTCCGATCCGGCGCGTCGCTGAAGCGGTAAGGACTGCGAGTGGCGAGGTTGGCGGGCGGGTGCTTGAGCAGGGTGAAACCGAGTTCGTTATCCGGTCCTCCGGCTATGTCGAGCGCAGTGCGGACCTGGAACAGGTCGTGGTCAAGGCCGAGGATGGCACGCCGGTAACACTCGGCGATATTGCGCGCATCGTCGAGGGACCGGCCTTGCGCCGCGGTGTCGTCGAACTCAATGGAGAAGGCGAGACGGTCGCTGGCATCATCGTCATGCGGGACGGCGCGAATGCGCTGGACGTCATCAAACGCGTGAAGACGAAGCTGGCAGACCTCCAGCGCGGCCTTCCCGAAGGCGTGGAGATCGTCACCGTCTATGACAGGGCACCGCTGATCGAAGGGGCCGTCGAATACCTCAAAGGAAAACTTCTGGAAGAGGGAGTCGTGGTGGCGCTGGTCGTCTTCATTTTCCTCCTTCACTTCCGGGCAGCATTCGTCGCCATCATTACGATACCGCTCGGTGTGCTAGGGGCGTTCCTGATCATGTCAGGCCAGGGCGTGACGGCCAACATCATGTCGCTCGGCGGGATCGCCATTGCGATCGGCGCAATGGTCGATGCCTCAATCGTCATGGTCGAGAATGCCAGCCGGAGGATGTCGGAACTCGGTGACACCGCTACGCCAAAAGTGCGAAGAGAAGCCCTGGTCCACGCGGCCCAGGAGGTCGGACCGGGGCTGTTCTTCTCTTTGCTGATTATCGCGGTTTCCTTCCTGCCGGTGTTTGCGCTCACGGGAGAAAGCTACCGTCTCTTTTCGCCCCTTGCGTTCACGAAGACCTATGCCATGGCCTTCGGCGCCGTCCTGTCGGTGACGGTCGTGCCGGTCCTGATGGTCTGGCTTCTGCGCGGACGCATGAAACCGGAAAGCGCCAACCCGCTCAACCGGTTCTTCATCTGGCTATACAAACCGATACTGCATGCAGCGCTGCGCTTCAAATGGTTGACGATCGGGCTGGCATTGCTGGTCATGGCCAGCGTCATTCTGCCGGTCCAGCGTCTCGGCACAGAATTCATGCCCGCGCTCTATGAAGGCGAACTTCTCTACATGCCAATAGCGCTACCGGGTGCCTCCTCAACCAAAATGCGTGAAATCCTCGGTCAGACAAACCGGCTCATATCGACCGTTCCGGAAGTCGAGCGTGTTTTTGGGAAAGCGGGCCGGGCTGATACTGCAACGGACCCGGCTCCCCTGACCATGATCGAAACATGGATCCAGCTGAAGCCGAAATCCGAATGGCGGCCGGGTATGACACCGGACAAGATTACTGACGAGCTGAATAGCCGGCTCCAGATGCCTGGCCTGGTGAACTCCTGGGGCTATCCCATCAAGATCCGTATGGACATGGTGTCGACCGGAGTGCGCACCCCGATTGGTGTGAAGGTCACCGGCGACAGTCTTGAAGAGATAAGCCGCATTACAAGAGAGATCGAATCGGTGGTGTCCGAGGTTCCAGGGACCAGGTCTGCTTTCGCCGACCGTGTTCTCGGGGGCCGATATCTGGAGATCACACCGGACCGGGCTGAGCTGGCCCGCCGAAACATCGACATGGGTGTGTTCCAGTCGGTCATACAAACCGCTCTTGGGGGCATGAAACTCGCCGAATCCGTTCAGGGGCGCGAACGCTACGATATTATCCTGCGCTATGACCGCGCGTTCCGGGAAACCAGTACAGACCTTGAGAATATCCTCGTGCCGACACCGGAGGGGGCCCATATTCCCCTCGGCGAGATTGCCAGTGTCGCCTATACGGAAGGTCCGCCCATGATCCGGTCGGAAAATGCGCGGCTGACCGGATGGGTCTTCGTCGATATCACCGGTCGCGACCTGGGCGGCTATGTTGCTGATGCCAGAAAAGCCGTGGCCGATGTTGTCGAACTGCCGCCAGGCTACGCCGTGGAATGGTCCGGCCAATATGAACAGATGCAGGCTGCCAATGCCCGGTTGAAGATTGCCATTCCGGCGGCTGTCGGACTGATTTTTCTTTTGCTCATGCTGCATTTTGGTAAATTTGATCGCACCGCCATGATCATGATGTCACTGCCTTTCGGCCTGGTTGGTGGGCTATGGGCGGTCTGGCTTGCGGGCTACAATTTGTCGGTCGCCGTCGCCGTGGGCTTCATTGCGCTCGGTGGCATCGCCGTTGAGACCGCCGTTATCATGCTGCTTTATATCGACCAGCAGGTCAGGCTCGAACGACCGGAAAGCCGCGCACAATTGTTCGCCGCCGTGAGCCATGGCGCGGCCATGCGGGTCCGACCGAAACTGATGACGGTGACAGTCGTTATGGCCGGTCTCACGCCGATCTTCCTGACGGAAGGGTTGGGGTCGGACGTAATGCGCCGCATTGCCCTGCCCATGCTCGGGGGTATGATTTCAACAACCGTTCTGACCCTGATCGTTGTCCCCGTAATTTACTATATCTGGGTCGGACGAAAACTGGACACGCTAGCGGGATCGGATTCGCCGGTTCCTGTCGAAATCATCGAAGGAGAAACAGCATGAAAACAATAAAGGGCATGAAGGCGAGCATCATCTTGAGTGGGCTGGCATCGACACTCGTCGCTTGCGGGCAAGCCTCGGACCCATACGCCACGGCCGCGAGACCAGAAGCTGCGAGACCAAGCCAGCCTACGAACCCGGCATTGAAACAAGGACTATCGGGAGAGGGACAAGGTACGATTATATCGATCGGACCGGATGGTGACTTCCTGACGATTGATCATGGTCCGATTGATGGTGTTGGAATGGGGGCGATGACAATGGGGTTCGACACGCTCTCGAGCGTGGATCTCTCGGAGCTCTCGAAAGGAGCTAAGGTTGCATTCAGGGTCAAACAGGGCCGGGATGGCAGCTTTCGTGTGACGGCAGTTTGCGATGTGCAAGCATCAGGATACGATTGCCTGACCGCGAGAGTTGGGGAGCAACTCCCTTGAATCACGCCGCCCATTCTTGAACCGCCCCGGTAACCCCGGAGGCAATTTGGTTGGGGTCATGCAGCGATAGCGGTTTCCTTCAGCGCTGCATAGTAGTTGGCCTCGGCTTCTGCCGGTGGGATGTGTCCGATGGGCCCCAGGAGTCTTCGGTTGTTGAA
>NZ_JBDNGN010000054.1:0-82912 GCF_041689225.1 Hyphomonas sp.
AGCGAAACGCCAATCCAAAGCCTTACATCTGGCGCAAAAAGGGCGCCGAAATCCTTGCCAAAATCAACCGAGCCCGCAAAGCACTCGACAAAGCTCAAACCGCATGAGTTATGAGGCCCTATTTGAGTGTCAGGACACTAGAGTGCAGGACGCTCGCTTGCAACGCCGAGCGCAGCTTCGAGGGCACGGCCGAGGGCCAGCATCGGTCCTTCGCGAAACAGCGGGGCCCAAAGCGAGATCGCGACAGGTGTTCGCGCCACGGGGGCATCAGGGTTGGCGTCGGTGTCGAACAGTGTCCGGGGCGTTGTCTCGTCGAAGCCGCAGCGCATCACCAGGCACGGATGCCCAGTGAAGTTCGTCGGCGTGACCATGCCGCTGGAATAGCTCGGCCCGATCACCACATCGACGCCGTCAAAGGCCTCATGCATGGCCTGCATCCACATGCGGCGCAGCCGGTCGACCTGAATGAGATCGACCGCGCTGATGAAGCGCGCCCCGCGGAACGAATTCGGCCACGCTTCCGGATCTTGCCAGGTCAGCTCGTCGTCGCGGCCGGACAGGGTGAGATCTTCGAAGGCGGCGGCCGCCTCGGCGGTCAGTTGCAGGGAGAGCGGATCCGACGCGAGGTCCGGCCGTTTGAAGTCGACGAGAGTTGCGCCCAGGCTTTTTGCCGCCTGGATTGCCGCGCGTTCGGTGCCGGTCGCTTCTTCCAGCCAGGCCGGGTCGATCCCAAGTCTCAGTCCGCTGATGGGCGTGCGATAATCATAGGTGAAACCGGCGGCGATGGAGCCGGCATCGGCAGGATCGTATCCGTTCAAGGCATCCAGCACGAGCGCGCAATCCTCGACGCTGCGGGCGATGGGGCCGGCTTTGTCCAGCGACCAGCACAACGCCATGCCGCCGGCGCGGCTGACGCGGCCGAAAGTTGGGCGCAGGGCTGTCGTGCCGCAGCGCATCGAAGGCGAAACGAGCGAGCCCAGCGTCTCCGTGCCGATGGCAAAGGCGCACAGGCCGGCCGCAGTGGCGCTGGCCGATCCAGCGCTTGAGCCTGACGAGCCTTCGCGCGGATCGAAGGGATTGCGCGTGACGCCGCCGAACCAGATGTCGCCATAGGCCAGCGCGCCACAGGTGGTCTTTCCGAGCAGGATGGCTCCGGCCTCGCCAAGCCTGCGCACTATGGCGCTGTCGCTATGCGACGCCTGATTCTTGTAAGGCGCCGCGCCCCAGGTCGCGGGCGAGCCGTCGGCGTCGAACAAATCTTTGAGCCCGTAGGGTATGCCGTGCAGGGGCCCCCGGATGTTTCCGGCGGCGCGTTCGGCATCCATGGCGTCGGCCTCACGGCGGGCCCGGTCTGCCATCACTGTGACGAAACACTCCAGACGCGGCGCGATCAGGTCGATTCGCTTGAGATAGATGTCGGTCAGCTCGCGACTGGTCAGGGTGCCGGCGCCGAGCCAGGTGGCCAATTGGGTGAGCGTTGCGAAGGCTATGTCTTCATCGGCCGGCCTTGCGGTGGGTTCGTCAGGCGAGACAGTGACTTTCGAGCTAGGCGTGATGCCGTAATTGACGCCCGGAAGGCGTGGCTCGAACACGGTGGCTGGTGCCAGAGAATTCGGTTTTCCCACCGACCGCAACTGTTTGAGGATGTCGAGGCGTGCCTCCAGATCGGACACCATCTGCGCCCGTTCGGCGTCCGTGTAGCTGATTCCGGCAAGTTGCTCCGCGTGTTGAATGGTATTGGTGGAAATGCCGTCGGCAGTGGAGGGCGGCGCCGGTTCGCCGGCGCAGGCGGCGACTGCGAGCCCGGCAAGGCTGACTCCAGCACCTCTCAGAATATCCCTGCGCGATGTGGTGTGCAGTATCTTCGACTCGGTCATGTCCTTCCCCCGTTTGCCATCTGTCGTCTCTCAGACTAAATCGTCATTCACGTCGGGGGACGAGTCAAATCCTTGATTGGGGCCACGGCCCCAGAGCGCCGGAGAGTCCACGCGCAGATTCCTGACCCCCTGACGGCCCTAATGCTTGCATCATGCGCCAGCGCACCCGAAACGGAGACTTTTTTGCCCGAGACGCCCGCCCCTATCATTGAAACCCAAGTCGACGACCCGAACCTCTGGCTGGAGGCGGTCGAAGGCGACGATGCGCTGGCCTGGGTGCGGGCACAGAACGCGCGCAGCTTGGCCGGGCTGCAGGCCGATCCGCGTTATGCGGGGTTTGAAGCGGCTGCGCTTGATGCGCTGAATTCCAAAGAACGCATCCCCTATGGGGCCGTGCGCGACGGGATGGTCTACAATTTCTGGCAGGATGACGTGAACGTCCGGGGTCTCTGGCGCCGGACCAGTCTTGATAGCTATGCGACGGCGAAGCCGGACTGGGAGACGGTTGTCGATTTCGACACGCTCGCCGCAGATGAAGGCAAGAACTGGGTCTACAAGGGTGCCAATTGCCTGCGCCAAGTGGGCAAGCCGGCGCGTCATTGCCTCGTGTCATTGTCCGATGGCGGCAAGGACGCGGTCGTGAACCGGGAATTCGACCTGGTGACAAAGGCCTTTGTCGCGGACGGCTTCGTCACGACAGAGGCCAAGCAGGGTGTCGCCTGGGTCGACGCTGACACATTGCTGATCGCGTCTGACTGGGGCGAGGAGACGGTGACCGCGTCAGGCTATCCGTTCATCGTGAAACGCTGGCATCGCGGTACGCCGCTCGAGGCCGCCGAGGAGGTGATCCTCGGAACGCGCATGCAGGTCGGCGTCTGGCCGATGGTCATGGAACTGGATAACGGCCGTATTCTTCAGGGCGCGGTGAAGTCCGAAACCTTCTTCACCCATTCCTATTGGTGGCTGCCGGATGGCGAAGCCGAGCCCGTGCGCTGGCCGATCCCGCTGAAATCGTCGCCGAACGGCATCTACAAGGGCCAGTTCCTGGTGTCGCTTGAGGAAGACTGGGCGCCGGACGGCCAAGCGGGCTCGTTCAAGTCGGGCGACCTGGTCGCCTTCGGCGTGGACGTTTTCCTCGAAACGCGGACATTGCCGACAGTCAGTCTCGTGTTTCATCCTGACGCGACACAGGCCGTGAATGGTGTGGCGATTGCCAAGGGCGCGGCGCTGCTGTCGATCAATGACAATGTTGTCGGTCGGGTGATGCGTCTGGAGCCGTTGGCGGACGGGTGGACTCACGTCCCGATCGACCTGCCGGGTACGGGACAGGCGGGCATCGCCTTTGCCGACGAGCATGAAGAAGCCGTGTTCCTGAACTATGAGGGCTTCCTCACACCGGATTCCCTGCTGTCCTATGACATCAAGACCGGCGACGTTGCGTCCCTGAAAAGCTTGCCCGGCAAGTTCGACGCATCAGGCCTGAAGGTCGAACAGTTCTTTGCGACGTCAAAAGACGGGACGCAGGTACCCTATTTCATCGTGCACAAAGCCGACATGGTGCTGGATGGCAGTACGCCGACGCTGCTCTATGGCTATGGCGGGTTCCAGGTGTCGATGAACCCATCCTACAGCCCGGTGACCGGGCGGCTGTGGCTGGAACAGGGAGGCGCTTATGTTCTGGCGAATATCAGGGGCGGTGGCGAGTTTGGCCCGGCCTGGCACCAGGCAGGCCTGAAGCTCAACCGCCAGCGCGTGTATGATGATTTCATCGCGGTCGGCGAAGACCTGATTGCGCGCAAGATCACCAGTTCCGAACATCTCGGCATCATGGGCGGATCGAATGGCGGCCTGTTGATGGGCGTCATGCTGAACCAGCGGCCTGATCTCTGGAATGCGGTCGTGGTGCAGGTGCCCCTGCTCGACATGCTGCGCTACCACTTCCTGCTCGCGGGCGCGTCATGGGTGGACGAATACGGCTCGCCGGATGTACCCGAAGAGCGGGCGTTCCTCGAGACATTCTCGCCCTACCAGAATTTCGATGCGTCCAGGCCTTATCCCGAACCCTTCTTTGTGACCTCGACCAAGGATGACCGCGTGCATCCCGGCCATGCGCGCAAGATGGCGAAACTGTTCGAGGATGCCGGTTTGCCCTTCCTGTACTATGAGAATGTCGATGGCGGGCATTCGGCGGCGGCGAACCAGACGGAGCGCGCCAAGCGCACCGCTTTGGAATTCACTTATCTAACCGAGCGCCTTTTTCCTGAAGGTCGTGAATAGAAAGTCTGAAAAAAGAATTCTAATATTTATTGGGTTCCAAAACAGAATTCAGAATTTCTTTTTCCCGCACCCTTGTGTCCGTCGCGATCCGTGAGACGCTAGCTCATGCGGCTCGATGAACAAGGTTTGCACAATGATGTCGTGAGGCTCGACCGGCTGGAGGAATCCGACAGGGCGCGGCTGGGCGGATCAGGCGCCATATCCGCCATGTGGGATTGGCTGCCGGTCATTCCCTCTGGAACGAACTTCAATGCCTATTTCGATTTGATGCTGGCCATGAAGCAGAAGGGCAACGTCATCCCTTTTTCGATTACACGTCAGGCTGACGACGTATTTGCGGGCGTGATTGCTTATCTTGACGTGTCGCGCACCCATCGACGCGTCGGGATTGGATACGTTTGGCATCCGCCTGAAATGCGGGGCACCATCGTGCCGGTGGCGACACAGATGGCGATGATTGGACGTGCTTTCGGCGCGCGTATGCGGCGGATCGAATTCCCGATCGCGGCGGCCAATGAGCGGGCGATCAGCTCGCTAGAGCGCCTGGGTGCGCGCAAGGAAGGTGTCCTGCGCCGTTACATGCGTCTCGCCGACGGCTCATGGGCGGATCTGGCCATACTGTCGCTCGTCGATTCCGAAATTCGCGCGGCCATCGACCTGCTCAAGGACCGCGTCGCCCAGATGCAGCTGGCTTGACCTCACGAACCTCACATGCTTTAGGCGCCGCTACATCCGCGCAAACATGAAAAGCGCGCTTTGACTGACACTTGAGGTCAGCGAGGCCCCCCGCCTGGCGAATTTTCGCTCAGCGGGGCTTCATGCTTTGTGCGCCGGGTTTGAGCGCCTAAGTCTGTCCTGCAGGCAAACGGCAAAGGAGTAGGCACATGTTCGACGCTTTGAGCGATCGCCTTGGCGGCATTTTCGACGGCCTGACCGGTCGCGGCGCGCTGTCCGAGAAGGACGTGAATGCTGCACTGCGCGAAATCCGTGTTGCCCTGCTTGAAGCCGACGTCGCCCTGCCCGTGGTCAAGGATTTCATCGAAAGCGTGCGCGCCCGCGCCGTTGGCGAGGAAGTCGTTCGCTCGGTGAAGCCGGGCCAGCAAGTCGTCAAGATCGTCTATGACGGGATCGTCGAGATGTTGGGCGGAGCGGATGCCGAGACAACCCTGCGCATCGACACGCCGCCAGCCGTGATGATGATGGCGGGCCTGCAGGGCTCAGGCAAGACGACGACGACGGCCAAGATCGCCAGGCGCCTCGGCGAGAAGCAGCGCAAGAAAGTCCTGCTCGCCTCGCTCGACGTGCGCCGTCCGGCCGCGATGCAGCAGCTCGCGATCCTTGCCGACCAGTGCGGCGACAATGTCTTCTCCCTGCCGATCATCGAAGGCCAGCTGCCCGCCGATATCGCGCGGCGCGCCGTGCAGGCCGCCAAGATAGGCGGTTATGACGTCCTGATCCTCGATACCGCCGGCCGCACCACACTTGACGAGCAGATGATGTCTGAGGCGGCAGAGATTGCCGACATCGCGAAGCCGTCCGAGACGCTGCTGGTGGCGGATGCACTGACCGGCCAAGATGCTGTGGAGACGGCGAAACGCTTCCACGACCGCCTGCCACTGACGGGCCTCGTCCTGACTCGGATGGACGGTGACGGGCGCGGCGGCGCAGCGCTGTCCATGCGCGCGGTTACCGGCCTGCCGATCAAGTTCCTCGGCACCGGCGAAAAGCTCGACGGTCTCGACGCGTTCGATGCCTCCCGTGTGGCAGGCCGTATTCTTGGCCAGGGCGATATTGTCAGCCTGGTCGAAAAAGCGTCGGAGCAGATGGATGCCGACAAAGCCGAGCGCATGGCCGCGAAGCTCAAGAAAGGCGAATTCGACCTCGAGGACATGGCCGACCAGCTGCGCCAGATGCAGCGCATGGGCGGGCTCGGTGGCATCATGGGCATGATGCCCGGTGCCCGCAAAGCCAAGGAAGCCATGGCGAATGCCAATCTCGACGACAATGTCCTGAAGCGCCAGGAAGCGATCATCCTGTCGATGACCCGCAAGGAGCGGCGCAAGCCGGCGGTGCTCAACGCGTCGCGCCGCAAGCGTATCGCGGCGGGGTCCGGCACCTCGGTCCAGGAAGTGAACAAGCTGCTGAAAATGCACCAGCAGATGGCCACGATGATGAAGAAGATGCGCACCAAGGGCGGCATGAAAGCCATGATGGGCGCGGCCTCGCAGGCCGGCATGTCACCAGCCGATCTTGCAAAAATGGGTGGCCAGCAAATGCCGGGCGGATTGCCGGGTATGGGATCAGGTGGCTTGCCTGGCCTGGGAGGCAGCCTGCCAGGCCTCGGGGGAAAGAAAAAGTAGATGATGAGTACAGACAACACGCTCGCCCAATTCCAGCTGAACCAGTTGCGCGCCAGCATCGACAACATGGATGCGATCCTCGTCCACACGCTGGCCGAACGCTTCAAGGCAACGAAAGAAGTCGGCAAACTGAAAGCGCTGCACAACATGCCGCCCGCCGACAAATCCCGCGAAGGCCAACAGATCGAGCGCCTCCGCGACCTTGCCAACGAAGCCGGCCTCGACCCGGCCTTCGCCGAGAAATTCCTCTCTTTCATCGTGGCGGAAGTCATTCGCCACCATGAGCAGATCCGCAGCGACGAAGCTGAACTTTAATTACAGAGACGACACTTTACAGGAGTAACCCCAATGTCCCTCAAGATCCGACTCGCCCGTGGCGGGTCCAAGAAACGCCCCTTCTATTCCGTCGTCATCGCTGACGCCCGCGCGCCACGTGATGGTCGCTTCATCGAGAAGATCGGCACCTATGATCCGCGCCAGCCCAAGGATTCCGGCGAGCGCGTAAAAATCGACGGCGTCAAAGCCGCAGCATGGATCAAGAAGGGCGCCCAGCCGACCGACCGCGTCGCACGCTTCCTCTCGCAGATCACCGTCGAGGGTGAGTCCGCCCCGGTCTACACGTGGACTGCCGGCAGCAACCTGAAAAAGGGTGAGCCAGGCAAGAAGGCTCAGGATCGCGTGAAGGAGCGCGCCGACAAGGCGACCGCCGCTGCTGAAGCTGCTGCAGAAGCCGCCAAGGCACCTGCCCCGGTCGAAGAGCCAGCTGCTGAAGAAGCGTCCGCCGAGGAAGCCGCTTCCGAATAGGTCCGGCATACATATAGTTTTGATGAGGCCAGTGCATTTTTGCACTGGCCTTTTCTTTTGTCTGGCGGTGGCTCCCGCAACTGAATGCGGCACAACGCGCAACCTTGTCCCGGTTCAGTTCGCTTCACATCCAAGCGAACTGAACTGACAGGAGACCGCTATGACCAAATTGAGCCTTTTCCGGACCGGCGCGCTCGTCGCGGCCAGCCTTGGCGCCCTGACCGTGCCGGCATACGCGGATCGCGGGCCTGATCCGTATCGCGGCGGATACAGCGGTGTCGTGCTGCATGCAGATGCCGGTTTCCGCGGCGAAGCCATTGAAGTGGCTGGGGCGATCCCCGACCTGAAGCCGATGCGGTTCAATGACCGGGTCTCGTCGATCAGCGTCCGGTCGGGTGCGTGGGAAGTCTGCACGGATGCGAATTTCCGGGGCCGGTGTGCGACCGTCGACACGAGCGTATCCCGTCTGAATGACTTGCGCCTGAACGATAATGTCTCGTCGCTCCGTCCCGTCGGCTACGGGCCCGGCAGCGAGGGACAGGATGGTGCGTGGAACTACGGCCATGGCGGGCGTTCGGCCAATCTGGTCCCGTTTTCGAATGTCGACCTGCGCGGTGAACCGATCGAGATCAATGGCGACATTGCTGACCTTACCGCCTACCGGTTCAATGACCGGGCGAGCTCGGTCCTCGTGACGCGCGGAACCGGGATCGCCTGTGAACACGCGAACTATCGCGGCCGCTACGAAGTGATCTCGCGCGGCTCAGGCGACCTTCGCCCGACCGGACTCAACGACAATATCTCGTCGATCTGCCGATATGACGGCCGGGACGCGGCCCGCAACGGCAATGACCGCGACTGGCGCCGTCACTAAACGGTGTCAGGCCGGTTCTCTCCGGCGCGGTCTGGCGCTACAGAGGCGAGATGAAGACCTATCCGAATGACAAACTGATCGTTGTGGGCGCCCTGAAGGGCGCCCACGGCGTGCGCGGCGAAGTGCGCGTGAAGAGCTTCACGGCAGACCCTGAAGACCTCTTCATTTACGGCCCCCTCACAGATGAAGCGGGGCGGCTGGTGCTGACACCCCTCTCGGCGCGGCCGGGGAATGATCACTTCATCGTGAAAGTCCGCGAACAGAAACAGAAGGAAGAGTGGGATGCCCTGAAGGGCACCCTGCTGCATGTCGAGCGCGCGCAATTGCCAAGCGCCGATGAAGGCGAATTCTATATCGAGGACCTTGTCGGCCTGGAGGTCTGTTCTGTTGGAGACGTTGCAGAAGGGCGGATAAAAGCGGTCCAGAATTTCGGCGCCGACGATCTGCTGGAAATCCACCTGATTACCGGTGGCGGAACCGTTTTCGTACCGTTCACGCAAACCGACGTGCCGGAAATTGACCTCAACGCGGGGCGTGTCCGGATCCCGGGTCTGGCCCAGTGGGCCGAGGTGGAAGACGATAAATAGCAGGCCGCCTGCCTGACGTTGTGCGGCATTCAGACGCCGTGTTCCATGTTACTGTCAGTAACTGAGAGGATTTGGCCATGTTTGCCACGCTCCTGCGCCTTGGCGCCCTTATCGCAGTCCCCCTTGTCGCCGCTGGCGCGGCGGCTGCGCAATATGATGCACCGCAGGATGAAGCGGCGCTGATCCTGTTCAGCGGCGCGAATTATACCGGCGACGCGGTCAATATCTTCGATCCGATCCATGCGCTGCCCGATATCCGGTTCAATGACCGGGCCCGGTCCGTTGCGGTCTTGTCTGGCGCGTGGGAGATCTGCGAACACAGCGATTTCACCGGCCGCTGCGTGTTGTTGCGCGAGGACGTGCCGGACCTGCGCTATTTTGATCTTGGGGGAGACGTGTCGTCGGTTCGGCCGATTTATGAGTATACCGATGCCGAGCATGGCCTGATGTTCGTGCGCGATGAGCGCGGCTATATCCAGTATGGCGATGCCGTGCGTTACGGGAATGACGGCTATGATTTCGGCTACGGTCGCACGACGCGGGTCGAGGTGTATCACTACGGCTATTCACCGGCCTACCGGTCCTACGGCTATTATGATCCGCTGGCGGGCTATGGCCCGTACGGGTTCGGGTATTCACGCGGCGGGTACAATACTTACCGCGCCTACCACCGCGAGCGCCCGCCGCTGCGGGGCCATTATGGCGCGCGTGACGCGGACGCCACCTTGTATGTCGACGCCAACGGGCGCGGTGCGTCGCTTGGCATCGATCGCGGGGTCAAGGACCTCAGCCGCTTCCGGTTCAATGACAATGTCTCGTCCCTGAACATCAAGTCGGGCAAATGGGAAGTGTGCGAACATGCCAACTTCCAGGGCCGCTGCCAGATCATCGATGCCTCGACGGGCAAGCTCAACGGCTACCGCCTGAATGACAATATTTCCTCGATCCGCCCGGTTGGCGATACGCGGCCTGTGACGGGCCGGCCCGGCAAGGGCGAGCGTGACGGCGACCTTAGCCGCGAGCGGGATAGCCGCCGCGACGGACCGCGCGACGGGGATGCAGGGCGCACACGCCGTCCACAAGCTGAAGGCACGCTGCCTGTTCGCAGCAGGGGCTCGACTGCCGCGCTGGCAGGTGATCCGGGCACCGTACCCTCGCTGCCCGATACGACCCTGCCAAATAGCCAGAGGCGCGCGACGCCGTCCTTCATTCCGCCCGACCCGGTCAGCAGAACCGTGCGTGAACCCGGGACGCGCCGCGACACAGCACGCGGTCAGCCGCCTCGCCGTGATGCGAACCCGGCACCGGCCGTCGAAACGCCGCGCGTGCGCCCGGTAACCGAGCAGCCGCGACGGTCGCAGGTGCGTGTTGAACAGACCCGCGTTGAACCCGACCGGGCGCCGCGTTCTGAAGCGCCCCGGGCCCGACCACAGCAACAAGGCCAGCGGACCGAGCGGAACACGCGCCAGCAGGCCCCGCGCGTGCTGCCGCAGAGCCCTGCCATGCGATCTCAGGCGCCCCAGCGGACACAGGCCCAGCCGACACGCCAGACCCGGGCGCCTGTCCAGGCCGCGCCGAAGGCCCGCGCGCCCGTTCGCGCTGCGCCTGCGCCCGCACCCGTCAGGGTTGCGCCTGCCTCTGCGCCGCAAACAAAAGCCAGGTCGCGTCCGAATCCTCGGTCGCCGGACGGCATGCGCGCACGCCAGAATGGCCGCGACGGCAACAATAGAAAATAAGTGGAATGATCACCGCGCGTCCTGATCGGCGCGCGGGTCGTTCCATTCAGCGGCGATGCCGTAGCCGCCGCGCCGCGTCAGCCAGAACATGCCGATCAGATCGAAGATCCCGGCGCCCAGGCGACCCAGGAAGCCGTATTTCGACACGCCGGCCAGACGCTCGCGATCATTGACCTTTTCCTCGCGCACATCCCAGCCTGCGCGCTTGATAAGGGCGGGCAGGAAGCGGTGCATCGAGGCAAAAAAGGGCAGGTCGCGGAAAGCCGCTGTGCGGATCAGTTTCCAGCCGCAGCCCGTATCGGTCGCATCGTCCCGCAGCACGAAACGGCGCACGCCATTGGCGACGCGTGACTGCAGCCATTTGAAGCCGGAATCGTTGCGGCTGTTCCGCTTGCCGGCGATGATGCCAAGCCGGGGCGGGGCGCCGGGCGTGACGATCTCGGCCCAGAGGCGCGCCGTATCGTGCGGATCGTTCTGGCCGTCGCCGTCGAGCAGCTGGACCCATTGCCCACGCGCCGATTTGAGGCCGGTGAACAGGGCAGCCGACTTGCCGCGCCGGGCGACGTGATTGAACACGACGACCGTGTGCGGGTGCCTTGCCTGCGCCTCGGCCAGTTCAGCGCTGGTCGCGTCGTCCGAACAGTCATTGACGCAGATAATCTCGAACGCGATGCCCGATAGCGCTGAATGCACCTCGTCGATCACGGGATGCACGTTTCCTTCTTCGTTGAAAAACGGGATCAGGACGGAAAGCGCTGGAGAGTTCACCATGTATCCTCCCGTATAGAACATGTCTGCCGCGCGCAATTTTCGTGCTCAAAACCCGCTGAAAAATGCACGGATAAATGCCCGTAGGATACCCGGAAATTGCCCGGTGAGTGCCCGCAATGCGCCGAGAAGCGAATATGATTCCACGAACATTACTTTCTGCTTGTTCCGCGACGGGCCGGATTGCAGCTGGTCCGAACATGTATGTGTTGCCAGACTTGCGAGATCAGCCCATCCCAACGGGCATGAACCCGTCCATAGAGACGATCCAAGAAAAAATCCGCGGGCTCGAACTGGAACTCGAGGCTGAATTCGCCAAGCGGCGGACAGGCCTGCGATATGGTCTTGAGCGCGGACGGGCCCGCTTCGAGGAAGAGGTCGCGCGCCGCCATCGTGAACTGCGCACGCATCTTGCGCGATATGTGTTCACCGCCCGGCCGCTTGTGTGGCTCACCGCGCCGGTCATCTACTCGCGGATTGTGCCGTTTGCGGTGGTTGATCTCTGGGTCTCGATCTACCAGGCGATCTGTTTCCGGGCGTACGGAATTCCGCAGGTCCAGCGGCACCGATACCTGGTGTTTGATCGCAGCGGGCTGGCCTATCTCAACATGATCGAGAAGCTGTTGCTATGTGAACGGCGTGATAGCCTATGCCCGCTATGCCGGCTTCGAGGAATATGGTGATGGCGCGAACTATCATGACCGGCTGAAGACCTTGCAGGCCGAGGTCAGGGCGACAGAGGACCCTGCCGTTCCACTGGATGACGGCTGAAGCCAGCCCACCTTGATCTGCCAACAGGCTCGACCATGCGTGGCGCCCAGAATACCGGACGCAGGTTCACAACGAGCCGTGACGGAAGCCGCGACAGGGGCCGCAGCTTCCGGGAAGGCCTAGATGCGCGCGAAATCGTTGCGTGCGAGGCTGGCGACTGTGTCGAGCGTGACGGCCTTGTCGCCCAAACGGCGGCGCTGCAGATCTGACAATTCGAACGGCGCAGCATGGCCGTAATTATCAACCCAGACGCGGTCGACTTCCGATTTGGTGAGAGCGGCGGTCATTTTGACTTCCGGCATCTCATCCATGTTGGAGGAATGCTTCGTGCCCGGCAGGTAGATCGTGCCATTCGAGAAATCGACGGCAAAGGCGACGAGTCCGGGAATGAGGAACAAGAGCAGGCCGATACCATCGAGAATAGCGACACTCGGGTCGATGCGCCCACCGGACTGGCCCTTGCGTTCGGGATAGAGAAGCGTGCCACAGCCGGAGAGGGCTGCCGCCATAACGGCCGTTGAGCCACCAATCAGAAATCGGCGTTTGGTCGTGTCCATGAGTTGATCTCCCGTGATCGGACCGTGCTCACACGCAAGGCTCCTGGCCCTTAAAGCCGCAGGCGCGTTAAAGGTTCCACCCTCAGGAAATCATTCCCGCCTGCGCAGAAAACCGCCGACTGCGGTGAAGGCGGGCACCGACCCAACGTCATTTCCAACAGGTAAACAGGCTCCCGCCAAATCGACTTCCCCGGTTCGCCAGATATTTGTCTATTGGAGGTAGAAGGGATGTATATCAAACGGGGGACCGGATGCCAAGTTCGATGAGATTACACGATGTTCTTGAATCGCTCACCTTCTTCGCTTTTGTTGCGATTACGGCGCTCTGCCTGTCATTCATTTTTTCCATGGTGGTGTACCAGCTCGGCTTGCCGGCGAACCCCAGGGTATTCGTCCTGACCAATTTGGTGGTCTCGGCCTGCGTCGCTGTCCCGACGGCCGCGATTGCGTCGCAGCATGAGTATCGGCTGCGAATCTACCAGCGGCGCCTTGAAGCCCTGGCGGCAACAGACCCGCTCACAGGACTCTATAATCGCCGCTTTTTCAAACAGGCGATGGATGACGAACTGAACCGCATGCGCCGGACGCGCCAGACGGCTGGCCTCGTGTTCTTCGACCTCGACCATTTCAAGCGGGTCAATGACCGTTTTGGCCACAAGACCGGCGACCTCGTGTTGCAGGAAGTGGCAGAAAGTGCGTTCGCCGAATTGCGTGGGCCGTTCGACCGGCTTGGGCGCTGGGGTGGTGAGGAATTTGTCATCCTGCTGAGCGATGTGACGCTGGAACAGGCCGAATCCGTGTGCGAGCGGATCCGCAGACGAATCGAAAGCCTGGCGCTTGAGCATAAAGGCCAGGTGATTTCCGTCACGGCGAGCTTCGGCACATGCCTGCTGGCACAGGGCGGCAATGCCGACATCGCACTTGAAACCGCAGACGCAGCGCTCTTTGAGTCGAAGAATTCGGGACGCAACAAGGTGTCGTCGCGCCGGGCCCTGGCGCCTGTCGCCTAGTCCTGGCCCATTGTTGCCAAAGCCTGCGCGACGTCCAGTTCGGCGGATAACTTGTCGACATAGCGCGCGAATCTGCATGCATAGAGCGACCGGCTTTCGGCCCACCATTCGCGAATGCCAGGATTGCTGAGCGATTCCCAGAGGCGCGCTTCAGAGCCTTCCCAGAGTTCGTCCTCGAACACGCCGAAGCGGCGATGGGTGTGCAGCACTTCGAAATGCCGAAAGGAAATGCTCAGGAAGTTCGAGACGCGCAGGAATTCAGCCCGGGTCCAGCTGTCGCGCCCATTCCCGCGCGTGATCAGCTCGGCCAATTCTGCGCTCTCCGCGATGCGGCCGAGATTGGACGAGAGGAGCTGGGCCGACGTCTGCGCCGCTGCCATGCGGGTAAGATGGGCATTCCGGCGCAGTTGCAGGCCGATAAAGACCAGTGTCAGCATCACGGCGCCGGAGGCCATGATATTGGCAATCGTGGCAATCGTATCGAGATTGATGCGGCCTTCCGCGTTTCTCCGCCATCAAGCGCCGAGGGCGCGCGGGCGTCAACGGGGGCGGGGTGACGGCGTCCCGCGTCTGGGCTAGATGCGCTACATGTTCACGGCCACGCTCATCACCCTTGTGCCAGACGCCTTTCCCGGGCCGCTCGGCGTTTCCGTCCTGGAGCGCGCGCGCGAAAAGGGGATTTGGAGTCTCGAGACGGTGGACCTGCGTACCTTTGGCGTGGGCAAGCATCGCAATGTCGACGATACGCCGGCCGGCGGCGGGGCGGGCATGGTAATCCGGCCGGACGTGGCGGCGGCGGCGATTGACAGCATCCCGCGGGACGGGCGGCCACTTATTTATCTTTCCCCGCGCGGCAAACCGTTTGACCAACAGAAAGCCCGGGACTGGGCGGCCGGGCCGGGGCTCGTGTTTTTCTGCGGCCGCTTCGAGGGACTCGATGAGCGCGCCATCGAAGGGCGCGACATGGAAGAGGTTTCGTTGGGCGACTTCGTACTGGCGGGCGGCGAAGTCGCGGCGATGGCCTTGATCGAGGCCGTCGTGCGCCTGTTGCCCGGTGTGGCAGGAAACGAAGCCTCGCTGACGGAGGAATCCTTCGAGCAGGGCCTGCTGGAACACGCTCACTATACGATGCCCCGCGAGTGGGAAGGCCGTCCCACGCCGGGCATTCTGCTGTCAGGCGATCACAAGCGAATAGAAGAATGGCGTGCGAACAGCGCAAAGACGTTGACAAAGCAGCGCCGCCCCGATTTATACGCCGCTTACTCCAAGATCCCCAAATTCCAGCCGCCGGAGACTGGCGATGAACATGATTGAACAGCTTGAGGCGGAAGAACGCGTCCGTGTCCTCGGCGACAAAAAGATACCCGCATTCTCGCCCGGCGACACGCTGGCGGTGAATGTGAAGATCAAGGAAGGCGACCGCGAACGCGTCCAGCGTTTCGAAGGCGTCTGCATTGCCCGTTCGGGCGGCAGCCTGAGCGAGAGCTTCACGGTTCGCAAGATCTCCTTCGGTGAAGGCGTCGAGCGGGTTTTCCCGCTGGTCTCGCCACTGATCGAATCGATCGAAGTGAAGCGCAAGGGCCGCGTCCGCCGTGCGAAACTCTACTACCTGCGTGATCGTCGCGGTAAATCGGCGCGCATCGCCGAGCGTACGACGGGCCATGGTATCGAGGCTGTGGAGATCGCCGTCTCGAAGACCGAGCGCCGTCGCCAGAAGGACGCCGAGAAGCTGGCCCGCAAGGAAGCCGCTGCAGTGGATCGCGAAAACGCTTCCAAGGCCAAGCTCGAAGCTGAAAAAGCCGCTGCTGCTGCGGCTGAAGCCGAAGCCAAGGCCGCCGAAGCTGCTGCGGCAGCCGCTGCCGCCGAAGCGCCAGAGGCTGCTCCGGAAGAATAGGCCTTTCAGGCCCACCAGATCAAAAACGCCCTTGCCTCCCGGCAGGGGCGTTTTTCGTTCAGCCTCTATTGACGGGCTTGAGCCGACCCTCCCGCCTCCCTAAATCAAGGAGTGATCGCGACGGCATAATGCAGACGGGCGGGTGCGGGCTTCCATCGCCCGCATCTGTCGCTATTGTGCGGCGCAACAGCGAGGAAGAACAATTCGAATGGCCGGTAAGACACTTTATGACAAGATCTGGGATGCGCATGTCGTCCATACCGATGGAGCCTCGGGCGAGAGCCTGCTCTATATCGACCTGCACCTGATCCATGAAGTGACGACCCCGCAGGCGTTTGACGGGCTGAAAACGGCAGGCCGGAAAGTGCGCCGCCCGGACCTGACGCTGGCCGTGGCCGATCACAATACGCCGACCGAGAAGCAGGCGCTTGGCATGGCGGGCGTGGTTGATCCGGAAGCGCGCAACCAGCTGGAAACCCTGACGCGCAATGTCGCCGAATACGGCATCGAATATTTTCCCATGGGCGATATCCGCAACGGCATCGTCCATGTCGTGGGGCCCGAACAGGGCCGCACCCAGCCCGGCATGACGATTGTCTGCGGCGACAGCCATACCTCGACCCACGGCGCCTTCGGCGCGTTGGCGCATGGCATCGGCACCTCGGAAGTCGAGCATGTGCTGGCGACGCAGACCCTGCGCGCGCGCAAGATGGGCAATTTCGCGGTAGAGGTGTCCGGACGCCTGCAGGACGGCGTGACCGCTAAGGATCTCGCGCTGCACATTATCGGCCTGATCGGCACAGCCGGTGGCACGGGCCATGTCATCGAGTTTCGCGGCGAGGCCATCGAAGCCCTGTCGATGGAAGGGCGCATGACCTTGTGCAATCTCGCGATCGAAGGCGGCGCGCGGGCGGGCCTGATCGCGCCGGATGAGAAGACACTGGACTATATGAAAGGCCGCCCGGCCAGCCCGAAGGCCGGCGCGTGGGAAATTGCCGCGACGTATTGGAAGACCCTCAGTTCGGATGCTGATGCGGCATGGGACCATGTCGTGCGGATTGACGGCAGCGCGGTCGAGCCGACGATCACCTGGGGCACCAGCCCGGAACAGGCGATCGCGGTGTCGGGCAAGACGCCTGTGCCGGAAGAGATTGCCGATCCGGTGAAACGCGCAGCTGCCGAGCGGGCACTGGATTATATGGGCCTTGAGCCCGGCGTGCCGATTGCCGGAACGCCGGTGCAGCGCGTGTTTATCGGCTCGTGCACGAACAGCCGGATCGAAGACCTGCGCGCTGCTGCCGCGATCGCCAAGGGCAACAAGGTGGTCGACGGCGTGCGTGCAATGGTCGTGCCGGGGTCGGGGCTGGTGCGGGCGCAGGCAGAGGCCGAGGGCCTCGACATCGTGCTGATGGAAGCGGGTTTCGAATGGCGCGAGCCGGGCTGTTCCATGTGTCTCGGCATGAACCCGGATATTCTGTCGCCGGGCGAACGCTGCGCATCGACCTCGAACCGCAATTTCGAAGGCCGACAGGGACGTGGCGGACGCACTCACCTGATGAGCCCGGCGCTGGCTGCGCGTGCGGCCATCACTGGCGTGATTGGATGAGTCTCAAGGGCTCGACGGATTGAGGACCGCCGCAGGACAAAGCGCCGTTTCGGCGTCAGTCAGCGTGCCGGTCGGCATGGGGTGGCTGATCGCCGGCCCACCGGTAAATTCTGGCACGACACGCGTGTCACTGAGGCCGAGATCGACGGCGTTTCGCCGACCGCGATTGGCCCATGCCGCCGTTTCATCAGCACTGAGTGCTGACTGACCAACACCTTCCACATAAAAGGCGATGTCCCGGCCAAGCCGGTCTGTCCGCTGGTTCGGCGGCCTCACGTTAAGGGCAACATATTGGCGGATCGCCGCCGGGGCGGGCGGCCAGGCCGACCCTGATGCGGACTTCAACGTGCGAAGGGCGTCTTTGAGTTTGCGCTCTGAAATCGACATGTGCGCCGAGCGGTCGATCAAGAAGGCGTGGTCGAGTTCCGATACGGGCAGGCCGAATTCCTCAGACGTCCAGACCCGGTGGAAGGTCGCGATTTTGCCGCCGTCGAAGGAGGCCGAGCGATACACGTCGCGGTAAAGCTCAGGCAGTTCAGCCGTTGCTCCGAGCGCCTTGAAGCCATCGACCCAGGCGGACCGCCGCTTGGGCGACATCCAGACACCGCAGAGATAGGTCCCCAGCGCGCTGTTGTCCGATTTGTTCTCGAGCTCAAGCACGCGCTGAACGGCGGGCGCCTCTGTGCCGAAGGCCGCGTTGAAAAGGTCGGCATCGCCGGGCGCACCGGCATCGCGAAACTGACCGAGGATTGCCTGAACCTCGCGGCCATGGCCGGCGGTCGCACCGTCGGGCCCCCAGGTGATGAAGGACCGCTTGTCATTGCTGAAGCAGGTGCCTTGCCCGTCATCGGGCGCAGAGCGTGGGCTGTTCTGGCAGAAATTCCACTGCATGCGATTGTAGTCGGTCGCCTCGAAGGTCAGCTTCAGGACGGCAGCGCGCTGGTCTACGGTCGGCGCGGGCTTGTCACCCATAATGGCCTTCCAAAGCGCTTCTGTTACGGCGCCGGTGTTTGCCGCGCTGTCGCTCGGGACTTGCGCAGAAATGGTGTCGCAGCCGGTGAGTGCGATAACTGCCTTGCGTGATCCGTTGCCGAACTGGCCATCGACGCCGACCACTTTGTCGATCCCGCAGGTTGCGAGGGCGGCGTTGAGGCCCGCTTGGAACCGTGTCACAGGTCCGGTCTGGCCGTCGCGGGTCATCCATGTGCGATACTCAAAAAGTACGGGGTCATCAGCGAATGCCGTTCCGGCCAGGCAAAGCGAGGCAAGCGCCGCCAGCGTAGAGCGTCGAACCATGAATATCGCCGTTTCCGACGGCCCTGCCAGTTAATCGGAACGTAGCCCAGCGTTTGACGGCGCGGCAACCAAACAAATCCCGAATTCCGGATTACAAAGCGCGCTTGTCTCGCGCATATAGGGGTCATTCAAGCGAGGAAACGCGACATGACCCGATTTACCCTGCACGGCATCTTCGCCTCCGGCCCGACCTACAAGGTCGGACTGATGCTGCACATGACGAGCACGCCCTTTGACTATGTCCATGTCGACCTGCGCTCAGGCGCACACAAGGCGGACGCCTTCCTCGCCAAGAACCGGTATGGTCAGGTGCCGGTTCTGGACGATCACGAGAAGGACATATGCCTGTGCCAGTCATCCGTCATTCTCGACTACCTGGCCGACGAAACGGGCCGGTTTGGTGGCAAGGACCGCGCGGAACGCCTGCGCGCACGTGAATGGCAGCTTTGGGGTGCCGGACAGCTGACGACGGGCATCTATCGCACGCGGGCCTTGAAGCTCGGCTTCTTCCAGTTCCCGGAACAGGTCGCCGAAGCCAACTTCAATGCCGCGAACGGCGCGCTGAAGGAACTCAACGGTCTTCTCGACGGGCGTGACTGGCTTGTCGGCGCCGGGCCGACGATTGCCGATCTCGATATTTACGGTATCGCCGCCTATGCTCCGCAGGCCCAGGTCGACTTGGCGAACTATGCCCATTTGCGCCGCTGGATGGCGAAAGTGGAAGCGCTGCCGGGCTTCAAGAATGTCGATACCGCCTTGCCGAAGGAAAGCGTGAAGGCGTGATTTCAGGACTCGACCATATCGTGCTCGTCTGCCCGGAGATTGTCTCCGGCACGGCGGTCTATTCGGCGCTGCTGGGGCGGGCGCCCGACTGGCAATCGGTTTCGGAAGACGGCGCGGCGACGGCCATCTTCAGGGTCAACAACACGGCGCTGGAGCTGATGGCGCCGAAGGGCGATGGTCCTGTCGCCGAACGCCTCGGCGAGATCATTACCGATGACGGCTCCGGCCTGAAAAGCCTTGCTTTCGCAACGGCCGATATCGAACACGCCCATCACCGCCTCACCCGGCGCGGGCTGAATCCGCACGAGATCATGCCCGGCGAAAGCCGGAGCGACATCAGCGGCAAAACGCGAACCTGGCGCCGGTTTCGGTGTGACGATGCGGAAACGGGTGGAATTAAGACATTCCTCATCGAGCATGTGACCGGGGCGCTGGCGCCGGTGGATGCGCCGGGCGGCGCGGTCGTCGGTCTCGACCATATCGTCATCAACACGCCGAACCCGGACCGTGCCGCAGCGCTTTACGGAGCCCGGCTCGGCCTCGACCTGGCGCTCGACCGGACAGCGCCGGAATGGAAGACGCGCTTCCTGTTCTTCCGAACGGGCGGCCTCACGTTCGAAGTGATCAATCGCCTCGGCGAAGACCATGATGCGCGTGCCAGCGACTCGATCTTCGGCCTGACCTGGGAGGTCGATGACCTTGCAGCCGCGCATGAACGCCTGCTGGACGCAGGGTTCAATGTGTCGGAGATGCGCAAGGGCCGCAAACCCGGCAGCCATATCTTTACCGTTCGCGACGGCACCCTGAATGTGCCGACCCTGTTCATTTCCCATGACCCGAAATAGAATGACCTCATGAAAGCTTTCCGCACTCTCACAGGAACCGCCGCGCCCCTCATGGAGAAGGGCAAGCCGATGTCGAATGTCGACACTGACATGATCATCCCGAAACAGTTCCTGAAGACGACAACCCGTACCGGCCTGTCGAAGGGCCTGTTCCACGAGTTGAAAACCAAGGCAGACGGCTCGGAAAATCCCGATTTCGTGCTCAACAAGCCGCAATATGCAAAGGCGAGCATCCTGATCGTGGGCGAGAATTTCGGCTGTGGCTCGTCGCGTGAGCACGCGCCCTGGGCGCTGCTCGACCAGGGCGTTACGTGTGTCATCGCGCCGAGCTTTGCCGATATCTTCTACAATAATTGCTACAAGAACGGCATCCTGCCCGTCCGCCTCCCCGTCGATGTGTGTGAACGGCTCGCTGCGCAGGCTGGCGGTGCGAACCATGTGTTCACCGTCGACCTTGAAACCCAGATGGTGACGACGCCGGATGGCGCCCAACACACATTCGATGTCGATCCGGGCCGCAAGTCGAACCTGCTGGAAGGACTCGATGAGATCGGCGCCTCGCTGACATCGGCAGATGAAATCAGCGAATTCGAAACCAAACGGCGCCTGATGACGCCGTGGCTGGAGCCGGCAAACTGAACCGATAACCCGTCAGGAGGGAAACGGCGTGTCTCGATGGAAGTTCGCGCTCGCCGCAATGGTGGCTCTGCCCCTGCTTTGTGCCTGTCACGGCGATATCCTCAGCACAAAACCTGAAACGAATGCGACCGTGCCGAAACCGGCACCTGAAGCGCGGCCCGCACCGCAGGCGGAACCGGCTGATGAGGCCGAGGCGCCCACGCAATGATCGTTATCGAGGGCATCATGCGTATCCCGCCTGCCAGGCTGGAAGAGGCCCATTCCGTCATGGAGCAGATGATCCTGGCCAGCCGCGCCGAACCAGGCTGTCTCGATTATGCCTACAGCGTGGACGTGTTGGACCCGGGCCTGATCCGGGTGTCAGAGCGCTGGGTCAGCCGCGATGCGCTGGCGGCTCATTTCAAGACGGCGCACATGGCGACCTGGCGATCGTTTTTCCCGCAGCTTGGCATTACGGACCGGTCGCTACGCCTCTATGAGGCAGAACCCGAGCCGATTTGAGCGATCTTCTTGCGTCTGACAGGATTGCGCACCGACAGGTTGCCTGAAAACCGATGCGCTCGTATAAAAGTCGCAAAGAAATTGAAGGAACCAGAAAAATGAAACGCGGAATTATTCTCGCATTTGCGCCTCTTCTCGTGGCGCTCGTAGCGGCGTGCCAAACCGCCCCCGCACCGACGGAAGCGGCAACACTGACAGTCGCTGCGCCAGCCGTCGTTGAGACGGAGGCCGCATACGCCGAACCAGCATCAACCGAAGGCGTTGAAGTCGCGTCAACCGATGTCGAAGTGATCTGCCGTTCGATCAAGGTTACCGGTTCGCGGTTCGCTAAGCGTGAATGCAAGACCCCAGACGCCTGGAAGCAATTTGACGCCTACACAAATCAGAATGCGAGAGAAGCAACGGACAAGATCCAGCGTGTCGGCACGGGCAGCGCGGCTAACGCCAACTGAGGTCAAATAGCAGATGGCTGTTCCTCCCGGGCCCGGGGAACCGGCGGGGCCGGGGCATTCTGCCAATTGCATGCGGCGCTTCCCGACGTTAGAGCCGTCTGTAAGCCGTGCATTGGCAGAATGAGAGAGTAAAGAACATGACGTCGCAAACTGTCCTGCTACTGCCCGGTGACGGCATCGGGCCCGAAGTCATGGCGCAGGCGCGCCGAGTGGCAGAAATTCTCGTGCCCGATCTCAAGTTCGAGACGGGCCTTGTGGGCGGAGCGTCGTTTGACCTTCATGGTGAGCCTCTCACCGAGGATACGCTTGAGAAGGCGCTTCATGCTGACGCGGTCCTGCTGGGGGCGGTCGGCGGGCCGAAATGGACAGACGTGGCGCGCAACAAGCGCCCGGAGGCGGGCCTTCTCGCCCTGCGCAAGGGGCTGGACGTGTTCGCCAACCTGCGCCCGGCCTATTGCTTCCCCGCACTGGTCGATGCCTCGAGCCTGAAACGCGAGATCATCGAAGGTCTCGACCTGATGATCGTTCGCGAACTGACGGGCGACGTCTATTTTGGCCAGCCGCGCGGCATCGACATTGATGATGAAGGCTATCGTCGCGGATACGATACGGCGGTCTACACGCACCCCGAAATCGAACGCGTTACGCGCGTGGCGTTTGATATTGCCCGGGGTCGGACCGGCCGGGTCTGTTCGGTCGAAAAGTCGAATGTCATGGAATCCGGCCTGTTCTGGCGGCAGGAAGTTACGCTCGCCCATGCTGAATATGGCGGCGGTATCGACCTGATCCACATGTATGCCGATGCCTGCGCCATGGAACTGGTGCGCGCGCCAAAGCAATTCGACGTCATCCTCGCAGGCAACCTGTTCGGCGATATCCTGTCGGATGAGGCCTCGATGCTGACCGGCTCGATCGGCATGCTGCCATCAGCCTCGCTCGGCGCTCCCGGCGTGCCCGGCCTCTACGAACCCGTGCACGGGTCGGCGCCGGACATTGCCGGTCAGGGCATTGCCAATCCCTGCGCCATGATCCTGTCGCTGGAAATGGCCCTGCGCTGGTCGCTGGACCGGGAAAAGGCGGCTGACGCCCTGTTCGCCGCGGTCGGCAAGGCGCTCGACAAGGGCGCACGCACGAAAGACCTTGGCGGCAATCTCAGCGCCGAAGGCATGGCCGACATGATTATCGCCGCGCTCTGAGTCTTCACGGCGCGATTGTCGCGCCACCATGCCTGTGACATCTTCCTGCAAAAATAATCGGAGGAAACCAAATGACATATGCTGGCAGCCGCCTTGTGCACGATTCTGATAGCCACCGGATGGAGTCGAGCGACTGTCTTGACCCTTATTTCGACGCAAAACTGCTCGCGCGCTATCATGACCTTCCGGTCTACAAGTCGAAAAAATCCATCGACGATTTCGTGAACGGCAAGCTCGGCGCGCACGACGATCCGGCCTTCCGCGCGGGGGTGGCCGAGAACATTCTCCTTCGCAAGAATTACGAGGCGCATGGTGCCTTCCGGTCTGCCGACCGGCCAGAAGTGCTCGACCTGCTCGGCTTTGCCAGCCAGCTTGTGTTCACGACGTTCTGTCTTGGTAATTTCGGGCTCGACCAGAGCGACGACATGGAGCTCTGCTACGCCGCTGCCGAGGCGCACAACCGGATGATGACGGACTTCTGTTCGGTCGACCGTCGCCTGTTGGCCACCGCCTACATTCCACTGGAAGACATCGACCGGTCCATCGCAACCGCGCGCAATGCCATCAAGATGGGCGCCAAGGCGCTGATGGTGCCGTCGATGTGCCCGCAAAAGCACGGCCCGAGCCATGTTGGTCTCGACCCGGTCTGGGCGATGGCCGAGGAGGCAGGGCTGCCGGTGCTGTTCCATGTCGGCGGCGAGGACAAACTGAACCCCGTCTACAAGGAGAATGGCCTGCCGCCCGTGCCGGACTTCCATGGCGGCGACGACAATTTCACCTCCGTCAGCTACATGCCGATCCCGAATGCCGCCATGCAGACGCTGGCGACGATGATTTTCGACGGTGTGTTCGACCGCTTCCCGAACCTGAAATTCGGCGCCATCGAACTGGGCGCGTCCTGGGTGCCAGGATGGATGCGGGCGATGGATTCGGCGGCGCATGCCTTCATGCGCAACGAAACCCGGCTGCAGGCCCTGACGGCGAAGCCGTCCGAGATCGTGAGGCGCCAGTTCCGCGCTGCGCCCTATCCGCATGAAGATGCTGGCTGGATCATCGCCAATGGGGGCGAGGAGGTCTGCATGTTCTCGTCGGATTATCCTCATGTCGAAGGCGGACGAAATCCGTTGAAACGCTTTGACGAAAGCCTGAAGGGCGTCTCACCTCACGCAATAAAAGCTTTCTATTCCGGCAATTTCATCGACATGATGGGAGGGGGCCTTGCCCCGGATCTGCGCGTGCCGGAACTTCAGCAGTCCGCTTGAGGCCCGCGCGCAGGCTCACCAAATTCAGGGGGGACGGCTTTGTCAGACGAAGCGCAACCTGATGACAGGCAGTCCAGGCTCGTCCAGCGCCGGGCCCGCGTTGAATACCTTGCTTTCATCGCCCAGATTGTCAGCGCGATTGCTATTGTCATTTCCCTGGTCTTTGTCGGCATTCAGCTGCGCGACGGGAACACGGTTACGATTCGTAATGAATCCAACGCAACTATGGAGCAGTGGTCAGCGTTTCGTGCATCCATTTATGCAGACAAGGATACGGCTGCAATGTTCCGGGCCGGCATGGATGCGACCGCGCCGCTCGATCCGGCAGACCAGATGCGCTTCCTTTACGTGATGCGCGAGCACGCTTGGGCGACATTCCAAATCTGGGACCGTACGAATCGGAGGCTGGTGCCATCTGCGAATTTCGAAGGTGGTGCGGCGCCCGGTTTTCTGAAAGTGATCTGCACGCCGGGCGGTGCGCTAGCGTGGGCGGAAATCCTGAGCGAGTTACCGCCGGCCTTTGTCGCGGACATGGACCGTATCGCCGTGACGTATTCGGTTGCGCAAAAAGTGAGCTGTGTCCCACAGGACGAATGAAGCGGCCTAACTGTAGTCTGCGATCCGGCAGAGCAGGTTGCCGCGGAATTCGAAGAAGCTGGCGCCGCGGATTTTCACGGTCTCGCCGGCCCGGATGCCGTTTGGCAGGTCGACGGCGGCCTTGCCTTCGAATTCGATCTCGGCAGCTGCCTTACCAGCGCCGGTGACGACATTGACCAGCCGCTGGCGGCGATAGGAAAAGGCGTTGCCCGAGAGGTCTGCGACCTGCCGCATCATGTCCTTGCCGTCGAGCCGCATCGACTGGCCGGAATTCGAAATATTCTCGAAGACGACGTCGTCGGTCACGCAGTCGATCATGCCGTCAATGTCGCGGGCATTGTAGCTGGCGATGTAGCGGGCAATCACTTCATCAAGCACGGACAGGTCTCCTAGGGTTCAGGGCAGGCTTTGGTCGTGCCTTACACATAACACGATGGCAACAGGCTTTGCACATGGGACAAAGATGGGTCATAAGCCTGCGGATTACAGGACGGAGCTTTACATATCATGGCCACGCGGATTGCAGTTGTCGGTGCAACAGGAAATGTCGGACGGGAATTGTTCAATATTCTCGATGAGCGCCTGTTTCCCGCAGACGAAGTCTTTGCGATCGCGTCACGGCGTTCGATGGGCAAGGAAGTGAGCTATGGCGACCGGACGCTGAAATGCCACGACCTCGAGACATTTGACTTTTCGCGCGTGGACCTGGTCCTGATGTCGGCAGGCGGCACGGTGTCGAAGCAGTGGGCGCCCAAGATTGCGGCTGCCGGCGCGATCGTGATCGACAATTCCTCGGCCTGGCGCATGGACAAGGACGTGCCGCTGGTCGTGCCGGAAGTGAATGCCGACGCCGTGATGGGCTATGCCAAGAAGAACATCATCGCCAATCCGAACTGTTCGACAGCGCAGTTGGTTGTGGCCCTCAAGCCGATCCATGACGCAGTCGGCATCACACGGGTCGTGGTTGCGACCTATCAGTCGGTCTCCGGCGCGGGCAAGGACGGCATGGACGAGTTGTGGAACCAGACCAAGGGCATCTTCGTCAATGACGAGCCGACGCCGCAGGTCTTCCAGAAGGAGATCGCCTTCAACGTGATCCCGCAGATCGATGATTTCATGGAGAATGGCTTCACCAAGGAAGAATGGAAGATGCGCGAGGAGACGAAAAAGATCCTCGACCCCGCGATTGAACTGGTAGCGACCTGCGTGCGCGTGCCGGTATTTGTCGGCCATTCCGAAGCCGTTCATATCGAACTGGCCGGCCCGATGAGCGCGGCTGAAGCCAAGGCGCTCCTGCGCGAAAGCCCCGGCATCATGCTGGTCGATGACCCGAAGGAAGACCTCTACATCACGCCGAAGGAATGCGTCGGCGACTGGGCCACCTTCATCAGCCGCGTGCGCAAGGACCCGACCGTCGAGAACGGTCTCGCCTTCTGGTGCGTCTCGGACAATCTGCGCAAGGGTGCGGCCCTCAACGCGGTTCAGATCGCCGAAGAGCTGCTGAACCGGGGCGTGATCAAGTCCGAGAAACAGACCGTCACGACAAACTAATCGGGCCACTTGGCTTTGACGCAGGAAACCTAGAGCTTGCGTGAGCAAGAATTGGGTGGCGGGAGCTTGCGGCTGCGCCTACATCGCACGCCATGAGCACTCCGTCCTCCTCCCGCCTCGGATTCTCCGCCGCTCTCGGCGCCTATGTCATCTGGGGGTCGCTACCGCTCTATATCCGCGCGATGAACCATATCGGCGCGGTCGAGTTTCTCGCACACCGTATCCTGTGGTCGGTGCCGACCGCGATCCTGCTGATCGCGCTGGCCGCGAACTGGCGCGATATCCGCACCGCGTTCAAATGGCACAACCTGAAATGGCTCGCCTTGTCGGGCCTTCTGATCGGGGTGAACTGGCTGATCTATATCTGGGCGGTGAACCAGGGCCGCACGATGGAGGCCTCACTCGGCTATTATATCAATCCGCTGGTGAACGTCTTGTTCGGCATGCTGATTTTCTCTGAACGCCTGCGCCCGGCCCAATGGATCGCCGTGGCCGTCGCGGCAATCGGTGTCGGTGTGATGACGATTGCCTTCGGCCATGTGCCCTGGGTGGCGCTGGGGCTCTGCTTCACGTTCGCGTTCTACTCGGTGATCCGCAAGAAGGTGGCGATTGACAGCCGCGCCGGATTCCTCGTCGAGGTGGCGGTTCTGACGCCGCTGGCGCTGGCTTGGTTCAGCTGGTTCTTGCAGCAACCGGACGGTCGCCTGATGGGCACTGGCGGATGGGACATTCCCCTGCTGATGCTGGCCGGGCCGATCACTGCCACACCGCTCATCCTGTTTGGGCTGGCGGCCAAACGCCTCAAACTCTCCACCGTCGGCATGATGCAATATATCGGGCCGACCCTGCAGTTCCTGATTGCAACGTTGGTCTTTCATGAAGCGTTCGGCTGGACCCACGCCATTGCGTTCGGGTGTATCTGGGCCGCGCTGGCGATTTACACGACAGACAGCGTGATCGGCGAGGCCAAGGCGCGGCGTCTTGCGCGCACTGCACGCCCGGCCTGAATGCAAAAAAGCCCCGACGGTCAGGGACCGACAGGGCAGGAATTGCATGTTGAGGGACCAATGTGGTCGATCTGTCTCATGCAATGCCCGTGCCAGATGCGGGTCAGCCCGGCCGGCCCGTCGATACGCCGATCCAGGTGGCAATGGCCACCAGTGCCAGCGCAAAGCCGATCCGGGCCGCCAAGGAGGTGCGCCAGCGCTCAAATGCGGTGCCAAGACTAGCCCCCATAAGCACGATGGACACATGCACCGCAATGGCCAGTGAAAGGTGGATGAGGCCCAGAATGACAATCTGGGTCCAGATCGGGCCGGCAGACGGATCGGCAAACTGTCCCACGATGACAAGATAGAAGACGAGCGCCTTCGGGTTCAATAGGTTCGCTACGAGGCCCCGGCGGAAACCCTCACGCCCGTCACTCCGTATGACTGAGGCAGAGCCCGTGTCGGCAAATGCCTCCCAGGCGAGATAGAGCATGAAGGTGACGCCAGCCCAGCGCAGCGATTCATAGAGAATGGGCGACTCGGACAGCAAGGCCGACAGGCCGGTAGCGGCAGCAACCAGCTGGACCAGCAGGCCCAGGGTCACGCCCGCGACGGCCATCATGCCGGCGCGCCTGCCTGATTTGGCCGACAGCGCGGCGAGCCAGCCCATATTCGGGCCGGGGGTCAGCTCGACGGCCGCCATGGCGATCAGGAAGGCCGGCCAATCGACATGACCGAGCATTCTAAAGGCACCCGTAGACAGCGTTCACCAGGCGCACTGCGCGCGGATCGCCGACCAGGACGTTTGACTGCTTGTTCATGACATAGACGCAAGTCAGCCGCCGGTCCGGATCCGCAATCGCCATCGACCCGCCCCAGCCACAATGGCCGACAGTGGCGGGGTTGGGGCCAAACAGGCCATGCGTATTGCGCATGATGCCCGCCCCGAAACTGGTCGACATGTTGAGCACGAGGTCCGGCCCGTCGACCCGGGGCCGAACGAGGTCTTCAAATGCGCCCGCAGGCATGATCGCCTTGCCGGAGACCGCGCCTCCATGGGCATAGCCATCGCAAAGCGCGGCGATGCTTGCAGCCGTACCATGCCCATTGGCCGACGGGATCTCGATTTGGCGCCAGATCGCGCCACCGCGATTGGGCGAGGACCATTTCGTGCCGAAGGCAGCACGCTTCGGCTCGGTCATTTGGCCAAGTTCGGGCAAGGCGGAAGGTCGGCGAATATCGGCGCAGCGTGCGTGCTCGCTGGCGGGCAGGCCGATATGGAAGTCGATATTGTTGGGCTCGCAGACACGTTCGCGCAGCCAGGTGCCGAGCGTCTGGCCGCTGATGCGCCGGGCAAGTTCACCGACCAGGTAGCCCCAGGTGAGCGGATGGTAGCCATGGGCGCTACCGGGCGGCCAGAGGGGAGCGAGTTCGGCGATGGCGGCGGCGCACGCTGGTGGATCGAGCCAGAGGTCCGGGTCGATTTCGTGGATGAATCCCGGAAGGCCGGCCTGATGGCTGACCATCTCGCCGATGGTCACGCCACCTTTGCCGTGGCCAGCAAATTCCGGCCAGATCACGGAGACGGGGGTTTCATAACCCTCATCAAGTTCCGCCACGAGCGCCGCCAGCACGAGGGCCGACACGCCCTTGGTCGTCGAATAGACCGGCACCAGCGTGCGCGCGTCCCAGGCGTGTGTCTTCTGCCGGTCGGCCCAGCCACCCAGGAGGTCGACGATGAGTTCCCCGTCCTGCAGCACGGCAAAGCCCGCGCCGAGTTCGCCATCATCTGCGAAGTTTTCTGTGAACGCCTCGCGGACGGGCTCGAACCCTGTCGCGACGTGTCCTGAAACCGGAAAGTCTGGCATGGCGTTCCCTTTGGTCATCTTGATCTTTTTGAACAATGAGGCCACCCCTTCCTCAATCCCGAGTCAACCGTCAAGGACCACCCCATGTCAGCCCAAGCCCACCGCCCGCGCCGCTCCTGCCTCTATATGCCGGGTGCCAATGCCCGGGCGCTAGAAAAGGCCAAGGGCCTGTCGGCCGACACGCTGATTTTCGATCTCGAGGATGCCGTCGCGCCTGAGGCCAAGGCCGATGCGCGCGCGGCGATCCAGAACGCCGTTCAGGGGGGGGGCTACGATCCGCGTGAGGTCGTCGTGCGGATCAACGGACTCGATACCGAATGGGGCGCCGAAGACCTGAAAACGGCTGTCAAAGCCGGCGCAGACGCGATTCTCGTGCCGAAAGTCGTGTCGGGCGCCGATATTGACCGCCTCGACGCCGCGCTGACGGCCGCGGGTGCGCCTGCCGAATTCGGTCTGTGGGTGATGATCGAGATGCCGCTCGCCATCCTCAACATCCAGGAGATTGCCGAAGCCGCGCACCGCACCCGCCTTGTCGCCTTCGTGATGGGCACAAACGACCTCGCCAAGGAATACCGCGCTCGCGCGACACCTGATCGGATCGCTTTCCAGACCGCGCTTGGCCTCAGCATGGCCGCGGCCCGCGCTTATGGCCTTGTCGCGATTGACGGCGTCTTCAACGATATCAAGGACGAAAACGGCCTGATGGACGAATGCGAACAGGGCCGCACGCTCGGTTTCGACGGCAAGACGCTGATCCATCCGTCCCAGCTAGAGTCAGCGAACCGGATATTCGCGCCGAGCCCGCACGATGTCGAACAGGCAAAAGCCGTGATCGAGGCTTTCTCCGACCCCGAAAATGCCGGTAAAGGCGTCCTCAAGGTCAATGGCAAGATGACCGAGCTGCTTCATCTTGATGAAGCGCGGCGCACGGTCGCCATGGACCAGGCCATCAAAGCGTTTGAAGCTGCCTGAACCGGAGATTTCCATGACTTATACCCTCCTCCACAATCCCGGATGCAGCACGTCGCGCAAAGGGCTCGAACTGTTGCACGAGAGCGGCATCCAGCCGCGCGTGCGCAAATACATGACCGTGTCCGAGCAGCTCAGCCTGGAAGAACTGGTCGACCTCGCTGCGAAACTGGGGGGCGTCTCGCCCCGCAACTTCCTGCGCCAGAAGAATGCCGCTGATGCGGGACTGTCGGAAACGGCCAGCGATGCCGAGGTCTTCGCCGCCATGGCCGAAAACCCGAAACTGATCCAGCGCCCGATCGGCATCAAGGGCAAGAAAGCCGTACTCGGTCGGCCCGCCGAACGCCTGCTCGACCTGAGCTGATACGGAATTCGATGCGAAAACGGGCTCGTAAAGCCGGATTCGATCAAATTTCATCGGTTCCGGCGACAGAAAATCAGCCTTGATGCGCGATAGTGCGGACATGATGCTGATCCTGTTCACCCTTGCGGCCCTACTGATCGCCTTTTCCGGCTTCTGCATGTTTGGCCTGCCCTACATGCTGATGGGGCCGCGGGCCGTCGACCAGTTCATCGAGCGGACGGACCAGCAGGTTATGGCTGCCTGTCTTGTGGCTGCGGCGATTTCGCTCGTTCTGCTGCCTTTTTCCGCTTCCGGCTTGATTTCGAGCGGCAGCCACGTGCAGGTGTTTGCAGAAACCCTGACTGGCTTCATCGGACGCGCCTGACCTTCTGATCGCGCCGGCTGGAGCTTCACACGTGCGAGGCAGCAGATGGCGAGCGAACAGAAATCAAAACCCGGAAACTATTTCGAAGACTTCCATGTCGGCATGGATCTCGTCCATGCGACGCCGCAAACGCTGACTGAAGGCGACATCGCCCTATACCGCGCCATGACCGGCAATCGCTTCGCCCAATATTCCTCGGCCAAGTTTGCGAAAGCTGCCGGCCTGCCGGGCCTCTGCATCGACCCGCTCCACGCCTTCCATGTCGTGTTTGGCAAGTCCGTGCCGGATATCTCACTGAATGCGGTGGCGAACCTTGGCTATGCCGACGGGCGCTTCTTCCTGCCCGTCATGCCGGGCGATACGCTGAACACCGTTTCCAGGGTGATCGGCATCAAGGAAAATTCCAACGGCAAGACCGGTGTTGTCTGGGTGCGCACGACCGGGTTCAACCAGCACGGCGAGACGGTCATGTCCTTTGTGCGCTGGGTCATGGTCAACAAGTTCGAGATGGACAATCCATCGCCCGAGCCCGTCCTGCCTGACTTGCCCGCTGCCGTGCCCGCTAGCGAATTGTCAGGCTATCCGGAGATGAAAACCTGGGACATGGCCCTCGCGGGCAGCCCTCACACGTTTAACGACTATGCCGTGGGCGAGAAGATCAACCATGTCGATGGCATGACTGTGGAAGAAGCCGAACATCAGATTGCCACCCGCCTCTACCAGAACACGGCGAAAGTGCATTTCGATGCCCATGGCCAGAAAGACAGCCGTTTCGGCAAGCGCCTCATCTATGGCGGCGTGGTTATTTCGATTGCCCGTTCGCTAGCCTTCAACGGTCTCGCCAATGCAGGCCAGATGCTGGCCATCAATGCGGGCAGCCATGTCAGCCCGCTATTTGCCGGGGACACGATCTATGCCTGGAGTGAAGTGCTCGACAAAGCCGAACTGTCGGATACGTGCGGCGCGCTGCGTCTTCGTCTCGTTGCCGTGAAGGACCAGGATCCCGGCGCCTTTGCCTATAAGGGGCCCGACGGAAAATATGCCAGCGGCGTCCTGCTCGACTTCGACTATTGGGCCGCTATCCTAAAGCGTTGACCGCTTAGCGCTTCCGTCCGGACGCGGCATGCCTATATAGTTGGGCATGAGTGGATATGGCCCTTTTGACGGTTTTACGATTGCGGCCATGGTGCTCGCGGTCATCCTGTCCGCGCTGGTCAGCCTGATTGGCACGTCGGCCCGGCGGCGCTCGATCGCCATCGGGGAAGCGCGGGCCGCGGATCTGGCCGAAATGACGGGCATTCTCGACCCGAAACAGCTTCTGGCAGAGTTCGGCCCGCCCGACATGGGTCGGGTCTGGCGGTCCGTGACCCTGCATGACGTGCGCCGTGCCCGCCAGCCACAGGGCTGGCTGATGTCCAGCGACCTTGTCGACTATTGCTGTGTGGCGATTGCGATCCTGTCGCTCTTCATCTCCCACACACTCATGTATGGCGCATTGGTGTTTGTCCTGTGCGTCCAGATCGGCGGCTGGGTGGTTGCCAGTCGGCTCCCAAAGTAGCGATTTGAATCGCCCGGTTTGACGCCGGCAAAAAACGGAATACACAACCGCGATGAGAGTCTGGAAGATGAATGGTGCCGGCAATGCATTTGCCGTGTTTGATGCCCGCTCGACGCCTTTTGCGCCGACGGTTGAGCAAGTGCGCCAGATCGCGGCTGACCTGCAGGCCGACCAGGTGATTGCGCTCGAGCGCGACGCCACAAAGGACGTGTTCATGCGGATCTGGAATGCCGATGGCGGCGAAGTCGCGGCCTGCGGCAATGGTGCCCGCGCCGTGGCCTACCTGATCCTTGAAGAAACGGGCAAGCCGATGGTCACGATCCAGACCGAGGCCGACATGCTGAAAGGCTACAAGGCCATCGACGGCCTTGTCAGGGTCGACATGGGCTCACCGCTGATGGGCTGGGAAGACATTCCGCTTGCAGAAAAGATGGACGTGCGCGGCGTCGACGTGAAGATCGGCCCGATGGACAAGCCCATCCTGTCACGCCCGGCGGTTGTCTCCATGGGTAACCCGCATGCCGTCTTCTTCGTGAAAGATGTCGATGCCTATGACATTTCGGCGATCGGGCCTCTGGTGGAGTGGCACCCGCTGTTTCCCGAAGGCACGAATGTCGGATTCGCGCAGATTATCGACAGGGAACATATTCGGCTGCGCGTCTGGGAACGCGGCGCGGGCCTCACCAAGGCCTGCGGTACCGGGGCCTGTGCGGCGCTCGTTTGTGCCGCCCGTGCCGGGCTGACAGAGCGCACGGCGAAGCTGATCCTGGATGGCGGCGAGTTGATCATCGACTGGCGTGAAAGCGACGACCATGTCTACATGACAGGCCCCGTCGAACTGGAATTCGAGACGGTCATCTGAGCGCCGACTGGCCCTTCCGACTTGATTCCCGGCCCAGACGGCGCGATGTGGCCGGTGAAGCCAGCCATGACTGATACGACAGCCCCTTCCAGCCCGACGCTGATCACGCTCGGATGCCGCCTCAACACCTATGAATCGGAGGTGATGCGCAGCCATGCGTCCGAAGCGGGCCTCGGCGATGCCGTCATCATCAATACGTGCGCGGTCACGTCCGAAGCGGTCCGTTCAGCCCGTCAGGCCATCCGCCGCGCGGCCAAGGACCATCCCGGCGCGCCGATCCTTGTGACAGGCTGTGCGGCGCAGATCGACCCGGCCATGTTCGCTGCCATGCCGGAAGTCACCCGCGTGATCGGCAATCATGAGAAGATGCTGGCCGAGACATGGCAACCGAGCACGTTGCTCGCCGGCCATGAGAAGGTCCGCGTCAACGACATCATGGCCGTGCGCGAAACGGCCGCTCACCTGATTGACGGCATGGAGGGCCGGGCCCGCGCCTATGTACAGGTCCAGAATGGCTGCGACCATCGCTGCACCTTCTGCATCATCCCCTACGGCCGCGGCAATTCCCGCTCCGTGCCGGCTGGCGAAGTCGTGGCGCAGGTGCGCCGTCTCGTCGAGACCGGGCATTATGAGGTCGTGCTCACCGGCGTGGACCTGACCAGCTGGGGCGCTGACCTGCCCGGCGCACCACAACTCGGCAACCTCGTCCAGCGCATCCTGAAACTGGTGCCGGATCTCGCCCAGCTGCGCATCTCGTCCATCGACGCGATTGAGATTGACGACGCGCTGGTCGAGGCGCTCTCCGAGCCTCGTCTTGCTCCCTACATGCACCTCTCGCTGCAACATGGCGATGACCTGATCCTCAAGCGCATGAAACGCCGTCATTCGCGCGACCAGGCGATTGCCCTGACACAGCGCCTACGTGCTGCCCGCCCGGACATGGCCTTCGGCGCAGACCTGATCGCCGGCTTCCCGACCGAAACCGAAGCGCATTTCGAGAATTCCCTGCGGCTGGTCGAAGAGTGCGGCATCAGTTTCCTGCACGCATTCCCCTACAGTCCCCGTCCCGGCACCCCGGCGGCCCGCATGCCGCAACTGGACAAGGTCACGATCAGGGCCCGGGCTGCCCGCCTTCGCGCCGCCGGAGAGAAAGCGCTTGTCGCCCATCTCGCCCGTCATGTCGGCAGCCACGTCGAGGCCCTTGTGGAACGCGATGCCTCGGCCCGCTTGCCCGACTTCACGCCCGTGCGGCTGGAAGGAAATTTGCCGCCTGCTGGACGCGTCGCACGTACCCATATAACCGGGCACAACGGCACGCATCTGATTGGGACTTTGGCATGATCCTGTGGTTCGGGAAGAAACAGAAACGGGATGAGGCGCAGGCCGCCGGTGCGGCGATGGCCGCGCCCGAGCTGTCTGCCGACGAGATTGCTGCCCGCGAGGCTGAAATCGCCGCCAAAGCCGCCGAAAAGGCCGAAATCGAACGCGTCGTCGCCGAAGCCAACAAGGCCTGGGAAGACCGCCAAGCCAGGGAGGCGGCCGACGCCGAGACCGAAGCCGCACGCCTCGACGAAGAGGCCCGCAAGGCTGATGCCGCGCGCGCCGACGCCCTTGCCAGGGCTGACGAAGCCGAAGCAAAGCGTCTTGAAGCCGAGGCCGGGGCCGCCCGGCTTGCCCGTGAAGAGCGCGAAGCGGCACGGGCCAAGGCCGTCGCCGAACTCAAACTGCTGGAAGACCGCCGCGAAGCCGTGCGCTTGCGCGAAGAACGCGAAGCGGCGGCGCGAGCCGCGCTGGAAGCCGAAGCGAATGATCCGGGGTTTGTGGCTAAACTTGGCTCCGGCCTCGCCCGCTCCTCGTCCCGTCTCGGGTCAGGCCTCGCCGCTTTTAACAAGCGCAAGCTGGACGATGAAACGCTTGAAGACCTTGAAGACCTGTTGATCACGTCAGACCTCGGCGCCGCCGTCGCTCGGCGCGTGACCAAGAGCCTGTCGAAGGAGCGGTTCGACAAGGAAATCACCGAAAACGAGATCAAACAGGCCCTAGCGGCCGAAATTGAGTCCGTTCTGGCGCCGCGCGAGCAGAGCGTCGACTTTTCGGACGGCCCGCGTCCGCGTGTGGTGCTGTTCGTCGGCGTCAACGGCTCCGGCAAGACGACGACGATCGGCAAGATTGCGTCCAAGCTGAAGGATCAGGGCGCCAAGGCCCTGCTGGTCGCAGGTGATACGTTCCGGGCAGCGGCCATTGAACAGCTCACCGTCTGGGGCGACCGCGCGGGGATTCCCGTCATGTCCAAACCCACGGGCGCCGATGCCGCCGGCCTCGTCTATGAGGCCATCGAGCGCGCCAAGGCTGAAGACCTCGATCTCGTGCTCGTCGACACGGCGGGACGCCTCCAGAACAAGGTCGAGCTGATGGCCGAGCTCGAAAAAGTGGTCCGTGTCGCGCGCAAACTCGATCCCGAAGCCCCGCATGACGTCATCCTCGTGCTCGATGCCACGGTTGGCCAAAATGCGCTGAGCCAAGTCGAGGCCTTCCGGCATACGGCCGGTGTGACGGGCCTCGTGATGACCAAGCTGGATGGTACGGCCAAGGGCGGGGTGCTCGTCGCCATCGCCGAAGCGCACGACCTGCCGATCCACTTCATCGGGGTCGGCGAAGGGGCGGACGACCTGCGTCCGTTCAGCGCCCACGCGTTCGCGCAGGCGCTAGTCGGGGCAATCGACTAGGGCCTATTCCGCTGCCATCGCCCGCATAGGCGCGGCTTGCGCGCCGCGCAGCAGGCGCCCGGGTTTCGCACCGGTCGGCTTGCCATCGCGGAAGGTAACCTGCCCGGCCAGGATGGTTGCCGTATAGCCACTCGCCTTCTGCATCAGGCGGCGCCCGCCAGCGGGCAGGTCATACTGGACTTCCGGCAGGTGCAGTTTCAGGTTGGTCAGGTCGATCACGTTGAGATCGGCTCGGTAGCCCGGCGCGATCAGTCCGCGATCATTGAAGCCCATCCAGTTTGCCGTTTTCTGCGTCTGGCGGTGGATCAGGTATTCCAGTGGCAGTTTCGGCCCGCGCGAGCGGTCGCGGCCCCAATGGGTCAGCATGGTCGTAGTGAAACTGCCATCGCAGATCATGCCGACATGGGCCCCGCCATCGGACAGTCCCGGCAGCGAGACCGGGCTTTCCATCATTGCGCGGATCGGCTCGAGGCTGCCTTGCGAATAATTGAGGAACGGCAGGTAGAGCATGCCGCGTCCGCCGCGTTCCAGCATCAGGTCGAGGGCGGCCTCTTCATTGCTGACGCCGCGCCCGGCCGCGATGGCCTCAATCGTACGTTCGGGGCCGGGTTCGTAGTCGACCGGGTCGGACAATTGGAACATCTTGCCGAAACTGCGCAGCATGACTTTCAGGAACGGGTTGTCGGTGACCGGTTCATCCGCAAGCAGGCGCGCGCGCAAAACCGGATCATTCAGGCGGCGCACCTTTTCGTCAAACGGCAGGTCGGCAATTTTCCTGAATACAGGATGCGCACTGAATATGTTAAGTGTGAGTTCAAGACCCAGCAACACGCCTACCGGACGCGGGGCCACCTGGGCCGCCATCGGCAACCCGTCCTCGGCGGCCTGTTCGATTGCGCCAAGCAGCATGCGCCAGCCTTCCGGTGCGACATCGGCCTGTGCCAGCGACACGGATAGCGGGCGCCCGGACGCCTCGACGATCCGCCGCAACATCGCGGCTTCCTTTTGGGGGTCGTTGAAATCCGACACGAATTGCAGGACGCCCCGCCCGGCGTCGGCGAGGCCCATGGCGATTCCGGTCAATTCGGCCTCGCTGGCGGTCAGCGTGGGTGTGGGTTGGCCATCAGACGTGCGGTGGTTCAGTGTTCGAGACGTCGAAAAGCCGATCGCTCCAGCCATCACGGCTTCTTTCGCCAGACGCGCCATCTCGGTGATCTCGGCCGCGGTCGCGTCCTCGCGATTGGCGCCCCGGTCGCCCATGACGTACACGCGCAATGCGGCATGGGGCAGTTGTGCGGCGAGATCGACGTCGAATTCGCGATCACCCAGGAAGTCGAGATAGTCAGGAAAGCTCTCCCAGGCCCAGGGCAGGCCCGCGGCCAGGACCGGAAAGGGAATATCCTCGACGCCTTCCATCAGGCGGATCAACCGGTCATGGTCCTGGCTGCGGCACGGCGCGAAGCCGACCCCGCAATTGCCCATCACGACGCTGGTAATGCCGTGCAGGGAGGATGGGCTGATTTCGCTGCCCCAGGCGGCCTGGCCATCATAATGGGTGTGAATGTCGACAAAGCCCGGCGTGACGATCTGGCCGCGCGCGTCGATCTCCTCGCGGCCCTTGCCGTTAACCTTGCCCAAGCCTGTAATCACACCGCCATTAACGGCGACGTCCATCTCGCGCGGCGCGGCGCCGCTGCCGTCAAAAACGAGCCCGCCGCGCAGGATGATATCGTGAGTGGCCATGACGTTCGTCTCCCTCATTTTGGCAAAGAATGAACCTCAGGCGGCATTAGTCAAACCCTGACGCAGCGTCGGGCTTCCCCCCTTGTTCAAACCCGAGCATACACCGCCCGCCATGGCCAGCACGCTCCTCCCCGTTGCGATCTGCCTGATGTCCGCCATCTCGTTGGCGGCATCGAACGTGCTCGTCAAACGCGGCGGCGACATCCTCACGTCCCGCATGGTGCTGTCCATCGTCATGGCGCTGAGCGTCCTCCCCCTCGCGTTTTTTGTGCCATTGCCGCCGCGTGAAACCCTGCCCTTCCTTGCGCTCTCGATCGCCGTGCACTGGTTCTACCAGTTCAGTGCCGTCCGGGCCCTGCATCGTGGCGACCTGTCGCTCGTCTTTCCGGTGATGCGTGGCCTTGGCCCGCTCGCGACAGCAGCCATCGCCAGCGTCGCGCTGCACGAGGCGCTTTCGCTCTGGCAGATTGCCGGCCTCGTCGCCGCAAGTGCCGCGATCATTGTCTTCGCAATGCCGACCGGTGCGACCGTCCACGCGCGCCGCCTCGACCGGTCAGCGCTGTTCTGGTCGGTGATGACAGCATTGGGCGTCGGCCTTTACGCGGTTGCCGACGCGCGGGGCGTCCGGGAAATGCCGAACCTCCTGACCTTCGTCGTCTGGTTGTTCCTGTTCGACTGGATCGGCGTGACGCTCGTCGCGCTCTGGCAGCGCCGGGGCGGCATCATGACGGCGATCCGTCCGCAGATCCGTGGCGGCATCATCGCCGGTGTGCTCGGATCGTTCTCATACGGCCTCGCCATTTTTGCGTACACGCTGACCGACGCGGCAATCGTAACGGCCCTGCGCGAAACATCTGTCGTGTTCGCGGCCGGGTTCGGCGCATTCCTGCTTCACGAGGGTTTCGGCCGGCGACGCACCATCGCTGCCGCCGTGCTGGGCTGTGGTCTCGTTCTGATGCAGGTCGGGGCGTGATCCCGTCTGGCGGTGCGTGTCGCTTTATGCAAGACAGTCGCAAAGCATCCAGGGGCGGCATGACCGCGTAAGATACCGCATGACAGACACTTCAAAAACACCAGTCGCCAACGACACTGCAGTCAAGAAAGCTGGCAGTATCTGGAGCGAACTCGGGCCGACACTCGCCTTCATCCTCATCTACAATGTATTGTTACGTTTTCCGGAAGGCGATGGGCTGCTGACGAAGGACACCGCGCTTTACTGGGCCACCGGCGCATTGATCGTGATCACGTTTGCGGTTGTGATCCAGAAACTCATCAAGGGGCAGAGAATCCCGCCTTTCCTGCTCGTCTCGTCGGCCCTGATCGGCAGTTTCGGTATTGCCGGCATCCTGCTCCAGTCGAAAATATTTCTCTTCGTCAAACCGACGATTATCAACCTGATCTATGCCAGTGTCATTTTTGGCGGTCTCGCGGTCGGACGAAACATCTGGAAAATGCTGTTTCACACAGTATTCGAATTACCGGATTTAGCGTGGAAGACGCTGGCAATCCGCTGGGGACTGTTTTTTATCGCGATGGCGATCTGGAACGAGTTCCTGTGGCGCAGTTTTACCGAAGCAACCTGGGCCAACTGGAAGCTCGGCAATATCGTCATCACGCTCCTGTTTGCGCTCGCCAACACGCCCTACACGCTCAAGCATATGACGGCGCCCGCAGAGCCGGATGACGCCTAGCGCGTCAGCTTTTCCGTTCCCGGCGGATTGGTGAACGGCGGGAACGCGCTGAGGTGCCGTGTGGCGGCAAACTGGGTCAGCGCCCAGACGACCGTGGGGAAGGCGAGCACGGACCAGGGAATATCGTTCCACGCAAACAGGCCGACCTCTTCGCTTTCTGGGCCTGGCGCAATGCCGGACGCGAGGCTGGCCCGGAACATCACCTGCACCTGGCTGATGCGCGGTACCGAATAAACCGCAAGAACCTGCTCGATCCGGATATCGGCACATGCTTCCTCCTGCGCCTCCCGGCGCGCAGCATCCTCAACGGTTTCGTTCTCTTCCATGAAACCTGCGGGCAGAGTCCAGAACCCTTTGCGCGGTTCTATGGCCCGACGGCAGAGCAATATCTTGTCGCCGCGCGTCACCACCGACCCGGCAACAATCTTCGGATTCACATAGTCGACAAAATTGCACGTATTGCAGATTCGGCGCGTTCGATCGTCACCATGAGGTACATCCAGCCTGAAATCAGGTAGAATGGAACCATTTGCTAAGTCATCCGTCATCAAATCTTCAGCCTATCCCGCTTATGGAGAAAACAGTTGATCCGCACACGGGCCTCCTGCTTAAAGCAAGCGACTAACCCATTTCCGGCGGGAAACCGCTTAAAAACCTGAAAGTAGACAATATCATGGCTTCCACAACCAGTTTTAAACTCAACAAGTCTCCGAGCCACCTGTTGCACCGCGCGCAGCAGATCGCCGCAAACCATTCGGCCGTCGCCCTCAAGACTGCCGGCGTCACGCTGCGTCAGTTCTCGGTTCTCGCCGCACTGTCCGGCAATGAAGGCGTCAGCCAGTCCGACCTCGTGAACGCGACCGGCATCGATCGCTCAACGTTGGCCGACATGGTTGCCCGTATGGAAAAGGCCGGCCTCATCAAGCGCGTTGCGTCAAAAGCCGATGCCCGTGCCAAATCCGTTTCGATGATGGCCAAGGGTCGCAAGGCGCTCGAAAAAGCGCAGCCTGCTGTTGACGCTGCCGACGCCGCACTGTTCGAGGCCATGCCGAAGACCAAGCAGGACGCGCTCCTGTCGGGTCTTTCTAAACTGGTGGAAGACGCCGAAGCGCCCGTAGCAAAACCGGCCGCTGCACCAAAGCCGGCCCCAGCGCCGAAAGTCGTGACCAAAGCCAAGCCGAAGCCAAAAGCCAAAGCAAAGGCCACGCCGAAAGCAAAGGTTGCCGCTAAAGCGACGCCAGTGCCAAAGCCTGTTACCAAGGCAAAAGCCAGTGCCAAGTCGGTTCGCCGCAAAAAGTAGTACGACTTCGGGGTCAGTTGCGGGGCGCGTTCAGCGCCCCGCTCACCTCACGAACATCGTTCGGGTCGAGCGGCCCTGAGACATGTACCAGGATCTCGCCTTCGCTTGAGATCACGAATGTTTCCGGCACGCCGGTCAATCCAAAATCCAGCCCGCCTTGCCCGTCCGGGTCCAGCGCCACCTCGGTAAAAGGGTTGCCCATCCGGTTCAGGAAGTCTTCGCCATTGGTTTCTGTGTCCTTGTACAAGACGCCATAGACCCGGCCGGGAAACTGTTCGGACAGCGCCATTAGCCGAGGATGCTCGGCCTCGCACGGCGCGCACCAGCTGGCGAACAGGTTGACCATTACGCTCTCGTCGCCGGGCGGCGGCGCGAACGTCAAAGCCGAACCGTCGAGCGTTTCGAACATTCGATCAGGCGCCACCCGTGAAATGCGTTCAAAGTCGCCCTTCTTGGGGCTCAGCAGCTGGGACAGGGCCAGGACTGCAAATAGCAGCAGCGCCACCACCGGGATTGCGGCTAGCCAGCGCTTCATGATGCGTCCTCGTCGCTGACATTCATCCGTTCCAGCGCAGACTTTGCCGCGCGGGCCTTCAGCACGACGCCGATTACAACGCCGCCGATCAGTATCAGGCCCAGCCCGTAGCAGGCCCAGATATAGGCGGCATTCTTGTCGAGGTGCGGCAGGAAATCCATCAGGTGCCCGCCAGCAGGCTGGCGCGTTGGCGCGCCGCCCGGCGCGTCCAGATTTCCGCCCGCATCAGGGTCATCACCAAGGCCCCGAAGAGCAGCGAATGGCCCAGCCCGCTCATCAGCAGGGGCCAGAGATAGACAGCCGCCATTTTCGGTCCTTCAGATGTGATGACACTGGAATCCTGGTGCAGCGAGGTGAACATGTCGACCGAGAACTTGATCAGCGGCACGTTCAGGCCGCCTACCATGGCGAGGATCGCGCCGGCGCGGGCCGCCTTCTGCCGGGAGTCCATCGCTGCCCGCAGGGCCATGTAACCGAGGAATAGGAATAGCAGGAACAGGACGCTCATCATCCGCGCATCATCCCATTGCCACCATGTGCCCCAGGTCGGCTTGCCCCAGACAGATCCCGTGGCAAGGCAAAGCGCCGTCCATGTCGCGCCGAGCGGCGCAATCGCCTTGGCGGCGATATCGGCCAGTTCATGTCGCCAGACGAACCAGACGAAACTCGCCACCGCCATCGCCGAATAGCTCGCCATGGCGAGCCAGGCAGCGGGAACATGGATGAACATCACCCGCATGATGTCGCCGCCCTGGTATTCATCCTTGGGTACCATCCACAGGCCCTGCCACAGGCCCCATGCGATCAGGACCGCGCCTGCCGCATAGAACAGGGGCGCCAGCCAGTTCGACAGCGCAAGAAACCGGTGCGGATTTGCAAAGGCGGATAACATGCCCATCAGATAGCCTTCCCTCAATCCGCCGCCAAGCGCAGCGCCGCAGCCATGGCGAACGGCGCCAGCGCTAGTGCAAACAGTGTTGATGCGAAGAGCAATAGCGGCGCGCTGTCGCCGCCCGCGGCACCGCTCATCGCCATCGACCCGAAAATCGCCGTCGGCACGTAAAGCGGCAGAGCGATCAGGGCGATAAGTAGCCCACCGCGCCGCACGGTTGCGGACAGGGCGGCGCCGACGCCGCCCCAGAAGAAGAAGGCGAGCCCGCCGAGCCCGTAGATCAGCGCGCCTGACAGCAGGTCGGCGCCAGCCTCGGCCTGGAACATCAGCGCCAGAACCGGGCTCATCAGCGCCAGCGGCAGCCCGGCCGTCAACCAATGCGCGAATGTCTTGGCCGCCGCGATGGCCGAAACCGGTGCGCCCGCCTGCAGCCACAGGTCCAGTGCGCCGTCCTCGACGTCGGCCTGAAAGATACGCTCAAGCGTCACAAGGCTGGATAGTGCAAGTGATACCCAGAGAATGCCGGGACCCACCGTGCGCAGCATGCCGGGTTCGGTTCCGATACCCAGAGGCACGAGAACGGCGGCTCCGGCAAAGAAGCCAAGCGGTAATAACGCCCCGGCTCCGCCCGCCCAGGCTTCGCTCAGGGCCTGCCGGAAGGCGGAGAGGATCGGGGCCGGGCTCACAGCACCAACTCCAGGCTCGCCGCGAAACCCGCGTCACCATGCACCGCTGCGACCACCGCGCCACCCTCTTGCCGATGCCCTGCCACCATCGCAAGGACCCGGTCGCGCCCCTCAGCGTCCAGCGCCGTGAACGGCTCGTCGAGCAGCCAGACCGGGCGTGTTTCCAGCATCAGCCGCGCCAGCGCCGTGCGCCGCCGCTGGCCTGCTGACAGGTAGCGCGCGGCGACGTCCGCAGGCCTCGAAAGTCCAAAATCATTGAGAATTGCGTCGATATCGGCGTCCGCACCCCAGGCCTTCGCCCAGAGGCTGAGATGCGCGCGGGGTGTTTCGTTTGGCTTCAGGCCATCGCGGTGACCCACCCAATGATGGGCACCATCATGGCCGACACTGCCGGCTTCCGGCCGCGTCAGCCCGGCCAGCACACGCAGCAAAGTGGTCTTGCCGGCCCCGTTAGAACCCCTCAGCACCACGGCCTCGCCCGGCGCCACTGCCAGTGACACCCCTTCAAACAGCACCCGCTCTCCGCGCAGGATGCCCAGTCCGGACGCTGTCAAAAGCTGCACATCATCTCCCGAATAGACCCTTTGCCCCAATTGCATCAGGCCCTTAGCACCTATATGACACAAGGTAACGCGCTGCACCGCTGCGGCACCACCTATCACTCCAAGACGCGAGGTCTCCCGCATGTCGTCTCTCGACAGCTTCAAATCCAAACGCACGCTTACCGCTGCTGGCAAGACGTACACTTATTATTCGCTCGCCGCAGCCTCTGAAAACGGACTTGGCGATGTGTCGCGCCTGCCAGCCTCGCTGAAAGTGCTGCTGGAGAACATGCTGCGCTTTGAAGATGGCAAGACGGTCACCAAAGCCGACATTCTCGCGTTCAGGGCCTGGCTCGACAACAAGGGTGCCACCAGCCACGAGATCGCCTACCGCCCGGCGCGCGTGCTGATGCAGGATTTCACCGGTGTTCCGGCCGTGGTTGACCTCGCTGCCATGCGCGACGCCGCAGCGAAGCTTGGCGCATCGCCGGAAGCGATCAACCCGCAGGTGCCCGTCGATCTCGTGATCGACCACTCGGTCATGGTCGACAGTTTCGCTGGCGCCGGCAGTTTCGAGAAGAATGTCGAGATGGAATACCAGCGCAACCAGGAACGCTATGAATTCCTGCGCTGGGGCTCGACCGCCTTCAAGAATTTCCGTGTCGTGCCTCCTGGCACCGGCATTTGCCACCAGGTGAACCTCGAATATCTCGGCCAGACCGTGTGGACGAAAGAGGAAGCTGGCGAAACTGTTGCCTATCCCGACACATGTGTCGGGACCGACAGCCACACGACCATGATTAATGCCCTCGCTGTGCTCGGTTGGGGCGTCGGCGGTATCGAAGCCGAGGCCGCGATGCTGGGCCAGCCGGTTTCAATGCTCATTCCTGAAGTCATCGGCTTCAAGCTGACCGGCAAGATGGCTGAAGGCGCCACCGCGACAGATCTCGTGCTGACGGTTGTCCAGATGCTGCGCAAAAAAGGCGTCGTCGGAAAATTCGTCGAATTCTTCGGCCCCGGCCTTGCCAACCTCACGCTCGAAGACGAGGCAACGATCTCGAACATGGCGCCGGAATATGGCGCGACGTGCGGCTTCTTTCCGGTTGATGACGATACGGTCAAATACCTCAAGAACACTGGCCGCGACGCCGACCGCGTGGCGCTGGTGGAAGCGTATGCCAAGGCCCAGGGCTACTGGCGCCCCGAACAGGCCGAGCCTGTCTTCACCGACACGCTCGAACTTGATCTCGGCGCGGTCGTGCCATCGATCTCCGGCCCGAAACGCCCGCAGGACCGTGTGCTACTGTCTGAAGGCGACACGGCGTTCGCGGATGCCATGACCAAGGAATTCGGCAAGCTGGCAGACGCGGCTGAGCCGATCGCCGTTGAAGGCGAAGACTATACGGTAACCCATGGCGATGTGTTCATTGCGGCCATCACGTCGTGCACCAACACATCGAATCCCAGTGTCATGGTGGCGGCTGGCCTGTTGGCCCGCAACGCGGCGGCGCTTGGACTGACAAGCAAGCCATGGGTCAAGACCTCACTTGCCCCCGGCAGTCAGGTCGTCACGGATTATCTCGACAAGGCTGGGCTGTCGGACGACCTCAATGCGCTCGGCTTCAATCTCGTGGGCTACGGCTGCACCACCTGTATCGGCAACTCGGGCCCGCTCGATGCGCCGCTCGCCAAGGCGATTGCCGATGGCGATCTCGTCTCCTGCTCGGTCCTGTCAGGCAACCGCAACTTTGAAGGACGGATCGGTCCCGACATCAAGGCGAACTATCTCGCCTCCCCGCCGCTGGTTGTCGCGTATGCAATTGCCGGGTCGCTGCGCATCAACCTGACAACGGACCCACTGGGTCAGGACAAGGATGGCAATGATGTTTATCTGAAGGATATCTGGCCGACATCGCATGAGATTGCTGAAGTGATGGCCGTCGCCGTGACGCCGGAAATGTTCGCTGCGCGCTATTCGGACGTCTTCAAGGGCGACGAGCATTGGCAGGGTATCGAAGTGTCTGGCGGGCAGACCTATAGCTGGCCCCCCGGATCAACCTATGTTCAGAATCCGCCCTATTTTGAGGGCATGGGGCTTGAGCCCGACGCACCGACCGATGTCGAGAATGCCCGTGTGCTGGCCCTGTTCGGCGATTCCATCACGACCGACCATATTTCTCCGGCCGGTTCGATCAAGGCTTCCAGCCCGGCTGGCGAATATCTTCAGGCCCACCAGGTCAGCGCCATGGACTTCAATTCTTACGGCTCGCGACGCGGCAACCACCAGGTCATGATGCGGGGCACATTCGCCAACATCCGTATCAAGAACCAGATGGTGCCGGGCGTCGAGGGCGGCGTAACCATCCACTATCCGGATGGCGAGCAGATGGCGATCTATGATGCCGCTATGCGCTATCAGAAGGAAAATGTGCCGCTGGTGATCTTCGCGGGCGACCTCTATGGCAATGGCTCGTCGCGCGACTGGGCCGCAAAGGGCACGATCCTGCTGGGTGTGCGGGCCGTGATCGCAGGCAGCTTCGAACGGATCCACCGCTCCAACCTGATTGGCATGGGTGTTCTGCCACTTGAGTTCGCAGAGGGTGAAAGCGCGGAAATCCTGGGTCTTACCGGCAAGGAACAGGTCTCGATCGAAGGCGTTGCCGACATCCAGCCCCGCCAGACCATGGACGTGAAAATCACGCGCGAAGACGGCACGACCTTCATTGCAAAAACGACTCTTCGTATCGATACGGAAAACGAGCTCGATTATTATCGCAATGGCGGCATTCTTCACTACGTGCTGCGCAATCTTGCCCGCGAAGCCCTGTAGGGAAAAACCGGCAGGACGCACGATTATCAAAGCCCTTCGCGTTTCGGCGCGGAGGGCTTTTTAGCAGTCCTCACACCCCTGTGATTGTCACGCGATTTCGCATGGGCCTATAACGCGACCGTAATGAAGCATGCGCGACTGCCTTTCCTGATACTTTTTGCTCTGGCTGCCTTCCCGGCTGCCGCGCAGAAGCCCGTGGCCGTCGATGCACCGTCGCCTGTTCTTGTCGAGCTCTTTGCCTCGCACAATTGCCGGGCCTGTCCGAAGGCGCATCGCACAATGACGGAAGTCGACGCGACGCGCGATGACGTGTTGATACTCACCTGGTCGGTCGATTACTGGGACTATCTCGGTGAAAAAGATCCGATGGCCATGGCCGAATCCAAGGATCGCCAGCGCGCTTATGTCGACAAGTTCCGGCTGCGCGGACCCTACACGCCGCAGACCGTGTATAACGGCCTTGAGCAATGTCCGGGCAGCAAGCCGGCACAGGTCGAGTCCGCGCTCAAGCGCGTCAGCGCTGCCGACCCTTCGCCGGCGCACCTCGCACGCAAGGGCAAGAAAATCGAACTGACGGGTTCTGTCACCGACCTCACTGATATTTTTGTGATTGAGTACCTCGACGGTGATGCAAACCCGACCAACATGGTCAATCCGGTCACGCATGTGACCTCGATCGGGCCATGGATCGGCGGACGTGTCGAGATCGATCCGTCTGTCTGCAAGACGACATGCGCGCTCGTTGTCCAGGAAGCGGGCTTCGGCCGCGTCCTCGCTGCGATGGATATCAGCCGCTAGGCCTCAGGGCTGGATCGGCGCGCCCGTCTCATCGGGTAGAGGCGGGCGCACAATCGATGCGATGGACGGCGTAAAGTCATTCCAGTCGAATTCGGTGACTTCGAACGCCCATCCGGCCGCCTTCTGGTTGATCGTGCTGCCACGCTGGGCACCTTCACCCGCTTCGATCGCCCGCAGTGTGACGAAATAGCCATCCGGTTCGCGATAGGCCCTCAGCTCCACTTCCAGCCCATCATGCGTTTCCGTGATGTGGCGCGCCGCCAGCCGCGTTGTCAGTTTGGCAGCGGGCTTTACCCCGATCAGCTGGAGTCGCGCGAGGGCAAGCGCGGGCGTCGAGGCGGCGATACGGCTGACGAGGCGATAGTCCTGATACGGCGGGGCCGGGCGAAAACTCCGTTCGCTACTGCCCACCGAGCGCTGAAGGTAGAGGCTGTTGCCGCTGGCGTCATGCAGGCGAACGGCCGACACGGCATCCTCGTGGATGTCGATGATGTCGAGATCAAGCCAGGCGTCGTGATTGTAGAGCGGCGGAAGGTCGCCATTGACGCGGAAAGCCTGCGCCTCACCGGGCAGGCGTGCATAGACGTTCGCGCCCTTGCGGCCCGTCAGCAGCGCGGCTGTGACGGTGCCCGCCTCGTTGACAATTTCAACCAGGGCACCTGTTCCGCCGTCGCGCGGGTCGCCGAGACCGATACGGTTCATCTTGCCGGGGTCGCGCGTGCGCCCCTCGCCCCAGGTCAGCGTCTCAAGCCCGCCGGCTAGATCGGCCAGCCTGTCGGCGCGAATGGGGTAGCCGTCAGTTCCGCCAAGTGTCCAGCCATCCGGGCCGTTGACCAAGCTGTAGGCTTCATCCGCCAGCGTGACCCGAATCTCGCTCGCTTCGGCGCGTATGGTTGAAAAATTCGGCAGGACCCGATCTCCCATCCGCTCGGAGCTCTGTGGGGAATCCTGCCCACCGAGGCTGACAAGGACAGCCAGAACGGTGAGCGCCCCCGCAACTGCGCCAAGCACTTGCAGGCGCCGGACGCGCCGTTGGGCTGGAACATCCGTCATGTGCCACGACCTTCCCGGAATGTCTGGCGGCGCCATACAAGCAAGCCGATTAGTCCTATCAGGAGGGGCCCGCCCCAGATGTTTATCAGTTTAAGCATGCCTTCCAGCCGGTCGATATCGCGCCGATAGTCCCGCTCGATGCTGCGAAGCCGCTCGCGCAGTTCGACGATGTCCGCGCGAAGCTTCGCAAGTTCCGCCCGCTCGTCTTGAGACAGGTCTGCTTCGAGGTCGCCTGAGAAAAAGCCGTCGGTTGCGCTTATGTCCTGCAATTCTTCCAGCCGGGACTGCGCCGTCGCGAGCCGGCTCTCGAGTTCGGCCTGTTGGCGGAAATATTTGGCCTCTGCGTTTTCGCGCATCCGGTCGATCCGCGTCATCGGCCTCAGGCTCGGTGCGCGCGACCTGAGGCGAGACAGTTCCCCGCCGCCCGACAGGGCATCGATCGCGTTCAGTACAAGCGCGCCATTGTCGGCTACGACCACGTCGCGGCCGGGAATGATGTAGAAATCGTCTGCCAGCACATCGACGTCTGCGATCAGCACGATCTCCGCATTTGTCTCGCTCCTGGAAATGTGCGGCAAGGCGTTCGCGGCCTCGGCGCGCGCCAGTTCGGCCAGTCCGGGATCGGCGGGTTCATCCAAAGTCGGGGCACCGGCAGGGAAGGCCGTCGTGAGTGATCCCGACAGGCGCGCGGCCAGGACGAGAGGTAGGGGCGACGTCTTGTAGGACTTCAATACGTCACCGGGCGTCATGTCCCGCACGGCTTCCCGGGCGTCGATATAAGACGGGCTTGGACCGGTTGAAATGAGCGGCGAGAAAACTTCGCCATCTGGCAGGATGCCCGCAAGTAATGCGCCGGGGGCACCGAAATTCACGTTCCGCGTCAGGTCCGCCGTCACCAGGTCGTTCGCGTTCATGTCTGCCGCATGCGCGCCGATGAACAGCGGGTGTGCGAGTTCCTCCATGCGGCCATTGCCGGTATCGACTGGCACAGGCAACGCATTCGCGGCGTCCGCCACAGCGTCCTCAGACAGGGTGACGCCCCATGCCTTGCCGAGCGCGCCAAGGTCAGACCGGGGATGATCACGGGACGCGCCGAGCATGCCGCCTCCCATGGCGGTTTTCGCCGCCGGGTCGACCATGATGACGGCGCGGCCATGGCGCAGGATGTACTGGTCGATCAGCCATTCCTGCCGCGCTGACAGTTCCGGCGGGTGAGCGACGAATAGCACATCCAGGTCTTCCGGCAGCGACTGGAACTCGTCAGATATGCGAACAACGTCGAACGATTTGGTGATATCGGCCAGCAGCGTGTAGCCGCCTTCACCGCCCGGCGCGGTCATGCCCGGCAGGGAAGACAATATCCCGACGCGTGGCGGATCCGGGTCATCTAGGCGCGCCACCATCCGGGTCAGGTCGTATTCCAGCGTGACCTCCCGCTCTGGTGCTAGGAAGGGGATGACCCGCTGGTCATCGACCGCATTACGTCCGATAATCCCGAAATAGAGAGGGTCGGTGCCGTTCGTGCCGACCGCCGTGATGCCCGCTGCCAGGGCCTCGTCTTCGGCCTCCGAGAAGGGCGACGGGTCGATCTCGTGAACGATGACCTGTCCGCCAGACTGGCTGCGATACGATTCGAGCAATTCACGCACGCGCGCCGCGTATGCCCGCACCGCCGGATACTCCTGGCCGACACCGCGGGTGTAGACAAACGTGACCTCAACGGGCTCGGCCACGCTTGCCAGCGTGTCCTTCGTGCCTTTGGACAGCGTGTAGAGATTGTTCTCGGTGAAATCGACACGCGCGCCTGACAGGACGTGCTGGATGACGAGGTTTCCCGACACGAAGATAGTGGCAGCCAGCGCCGTTGCGGCGGGAAGGAAATGTTTCGCCTTCATTGTCTATCCAAGCCTCTGTCGCGCGGCCCAGAGCCCGTTCAGCACCGTCCAGAAGGCCGTGAAGCCAAGGAAGAACACCACGGCGCGCAATTCGAGCACGCCGCGCTGGGCCCCCTCGAACTGGGTCAGGAAGGAAAAGGACGCAACGAGTTCCGCCGTGCTCGTACCAAACACTGACTGCACGCCGGAGAGGACAAGCGGCCAGCCGGCCGCCGTGAAAACAAAGGCGATAACAACGCTGATGACAAAGGCCGTCACCTGGCTGCCGGTCAGCGCGGAAACCGCAGCGCCGATAGAAAGATACGCACCTGCCATCAGGAAGCTGACCATATAGGTCAGTGCAATGGCCGCATTGTCGGGACTGCCGAGCACGTTGACCGTCACCCACATTGGCGCCGTCAGGGCGAGACCGACGCCGGCGACCGTCCACGCAGCAAACAGTTTGCTGAGCACGAGCCCCGGCATGCCGAGTGGCAGCGACAGGAGCAGTTCGTCCGTTCCGGCGGTGCGCTCGTCCGCCCAGAGGCGCATGGCCAGCGCGGGCAGGAAAATCATGTACAGCCAGGGATGCCAGACGAAGAAGGGGGCAAGGTCGGCTGACCCCGTGTCGAAAAAGCGCGACGCCTCCCAGGTAAACAGGCCAAGCGCCAGGAGGAACACGGCCAGGAACACATAGGCCATCGGCGTGGCGAAATAGGCGCCCAGTTCGCGCCGATAGGTTGCGGTGAAGCCGCCGAACTGCTCCTTCAGCCAGACCATCATGCCGTTTCAGCCTCGGCCTGATCTGTCAGTCGCATGAAGGCGCCTTCCAGCGTGCCATCCTCGGATCGCTTGACGAGGGCGCCCGGTGTGTCGTCAGCCACGACAATGCCCCGGTCGATGACGATGGCACGTGTGCACATGGCCGGCACTTCCGTCAGCGTATGGGTCGAGATCAGGATCGCCTTGTTCGGTGCCATGCGCGCGATCAGCGCCCGTACCGCGCGTTTCTGGTTCGGGTCGAGGCCGTCAGTCGGCTCGTCGAGCAGCAGGACGGGCGGGTCATGCAGGATGGCGCCTGCCAGGCCCACGCGGCGCCGATAGCCTTTCGACAGGGAGCCGATGCGCTGGTCGCAGACGGTCGAAATGCGGGCATCGGCTATCGCCCGCTCGACTCCGTCCTTGCGCGCGGCGCCCTTCATGCCCCGCGCCGAGGCCATGAAGACAAGGAATTCCGGCGGCGTCATGTCTTCGTAAAGCGGCGCGCCTTCCGGCAGGTAGCCGAGCGCGCGCTGGGCCTCGCGTCGGTCTGTCAGGATGGATTTTCCGTCGATCAGGGCGTCGCCGCCATCCGGTTCCAGCACACCGGCGATCATGCGCATCGTGGTCGACTTGCCGGCGCCGTTCGGTCCGAGAAATCCGAGCACGGTTCCCTTCTCTAGGCGGAAGGAAACGCCGCGCACCGCGTGCTTTGCGCCAAATGATTTTTCCAGCCTCTGAATGTCGAGCATGTATGCGGTTCGCACGCCTTTCTGGAATCCCCTTCTGATACCGTCCTTTTGACCCTCTGGCCAGCGTCTGAACTGAGGTCGCGCGTTACAGCTTATTCAGAAAACCGCATCACGTCGTCGATCATGGCCCGGGCTGCTGCCTCGACAATCTTCTCGCCATCGGCTGCGTTCGACTGGGTCGGATCAGAGCCGATCCGGCCATCGGGGAAGTCGCGCCGATACTGCACGGCGTCGCCAATCTTGCCGTTTGGCGCGATTTTCGGGCTCATCTCGACCTCTCGTCGTGCACGCTCCGGATAGGCGTAATAGGTCACCGACACTTCCGATGCTGTTGCGTGGCTGCCATGGCCGACCGGATAGAGCTTGTTGCACAGGCCCATCACGTCCCGGAAGTCCCACCAGTCGCGCCGCTTAAGGCTGAGGCCGGGCCGGTTGTCTTCGCCGCGTGGATCGAAGCTTCGCCGCGCATGAATCTCGCTGAAGGCCGCCTCAATGGTCGAAATGTTCCCGCCATGGCCATTGTACCAGTAGATCCGCTCGAACCCGTGCCGCATCAGGCTTTCGGTCCAGTCCGCCATGGCGGCAATCATGGTCGATGGCCGCAGCGTGATCGTGCCGGGAAAGCCGAGATGGTGCTGCGCGCAACCGACATTGAAGGTCGGCCCGACCAGCATGTCATCCGGCGCAAGGCTCTCGGCGTGGCGCGCGATGATTTCCGGGCACAGCGCGTCCGTCCCGATGAAGCCGTTCGGCCCGTGCTGTTCCATCGAACCGATCGGAATGACAATCGTGCGCGATTCTGTGAGCCATTGCTCGATGTCCTGCCAGGTCGATACGGGAAGCAGCATGGATTCAGTCCTTTCGGGGGCCGCCGCGGCGGGTGATGTGGCCCATCTTGCGGCCGGCACGCGCCTCGCGCTTGCCATAGAGAGTCAGCGTTTCGTTCGCGGCGAGGCTTGACGGGTCGATAAGACCCGCCTTGCCGATCAAGTTTATCATCTCCGCATCGAAAAGCCGATGCGTGTCGCCCAGCTTCCACCCGGCGATCGCCCTGATATGCTGCTCGAACTGGCCAGTCTGACAGGCTTCCGGCGTCCAGTGCCCGGAATTGTGGACCCGCGGGGCAAATTCATTGGCGATCAGGCGACCATCCGCCATGACAAAGAATTCAAGCGTCAGCACGCCGACATGGCCCAGCGCATCGACCAGCATCACGGCCTGCCTGCGCGCTTCGGACTCAACCGTCTGATCAAGGCCAGACGGCACAGTCGAGCGCGCCAATATGCCATCTTCGTGGACATTTCTTGGCGGTGCCCAACTCGCCGTCTCGCCCGTGCTGGACCGGGCAACGACGACCGAAATTTCGCACTGAAATGCGATTGCGGCTTCCAGCACGCAGGGTGCCCGCCCGACGGTTTCCCACCCCACGGTAATGTCGGCCTCGTTCTTCAGCCAGGCCTGCCCTTTGCCGTCATAGCCGTCACGCCGGGTCTTGAGCACGCCTTTGCCGCCGAGCGCGCCGAGTGCGGGCGCAATATCGGCTTCGGCATCGATGATACGAAAGTCTGCCGTGGCGATGCCGATGCTTTGCAAGAAGGCTTTCTCGTCGGCCCGGTCCTGAGACAGGGCCAGCGATTTCGCGCCCGGGTGAAGGGGCGTGCCGGTGGCGACAATCGCCTCGACCGCGCCGACCGGGATGTTTTCGAATTCCAGCGTGACGACATCGCAGGCCCGGGCAAAGCCGGTCAGTGCTTCGCTGACGCTATAGTCGGCCTGCCAATGCTTCATGGCGACACGCGCAGCAGGCGCGTCCGATTCCGGGCAGAAGACATGCACGTCAAAGCCGAGCTGGCTGGCCGCATTGGCCAGCATCCGGCCCAATTGTCCGCCGCCAAGGATTCCGATGACCGCGCCAGGAGGCAAGGCTGTCATCCCTCGGGTGCCTGGGCCACGGCGTCCGTTTGGGCCGCGCGATAGGCATCGAGTTTCGCCGCCACATGCTTGTCCTCAAGCGCGATGATCGCGGCGGCCAGGAGACCCGCATTCGCGGCACCGGCCTCACCGATGGCCAGCGTGCCGACTGGAATGCCGCGCGGCATTTGCACGATCGAAAGCAGGCTATCGAGGCCCGACAGGGTTTTCGACTGGACCGGCACGCCCAGCACCGGCAGCGGCGTCATGGCGGCTGTCATGCCCGGCAGGTGAGCGGCGCCGCCCGCCCCGGCAATGATCACTTTCAGGCCCCTGCCCTTGGCCGACCTGGCATACTCGGTCAGCCGGTCGGGCGTGCGATGCGCCGAGACGATCCGCGCCTCATGCGCGATGCCCATCTCGTCGAGGATCGAGACGGCGTGGTGCATCACCGGCCAGTCGGACTGGCTGCCCATAATGATGCCGACTTTGGGAGATGTGGTCATGGCTTTCGGGATCCTCGCCGCCTGAAAGCGCGCACCATAGGAAAGCCGCGCCTGCGGTCAACTGGCGCTTGATCGGGTCCGGCATATGCAATTCATGACCTTGCCGTCTCCCCTTGCGGTCAATTCGGGTATAACCTGTCTCAATGACGGAAGAATTCCATCAGGTATCGCAGGATCAGCGCCGCGCTCTGCTCGACATTCTCGGTGTCGATCTTGACGCGCTAGGCTTGCGTGAGCGGGCTGCGTTGGAGGCCTTGAGCGAGGAAGTGATCGCGCTGCGCAACGAGGCGGCCCGTTTGCGCATCGAACTTTCCGACGCCGAGCTGCTTGCCGACAATGATGCCTTGTGCCCAATTTTCAACCGCCGGGCGTTTGAGCGCGAAGTCCGGCGCGAGATTGCGCTCGCCGACCGGTTCCGCACGCCCCTGTCCTTGATTTTCATCGACCTCGACCATTTCAAGAAGGTCAACGACGCGTTCGGCCACGCCGCCGGAGACGACGTCCTGATGCGCGTTTCAGACATCCTGCTGCAGAATACACGGGAAACCGACATTGTCGGCCGGCTCGGAGGTGACGAATTCGGCGTCGTGCTTGCCCAGGCCAGTCATGCCGACACAATCGCCAAGGCGGCGCAGCTTACGACGCTGATCGACCAGCTCGTCGTCTGCAATGGTGACGCAGAACACGTTGCGCCGGTTCATATCGGCGCGTCCTGCGGGATCGCGAAATGGCAGGAAGGACAGGGGGCTGACACCTTGATCGCTCTGGGCGATCAGGACATGTTTGCCCAAAAAGCACGCAGGAAATGTGCGCGCCCGCTGCACGTCTGACGCATTCTCATTAAACTCGCGAAATCCTTCGGTCGTGCCCTTAACGTCGGCCCGCTTCTATGATTTAGTGTTGCATCAAGGACACAAATTCTTAACCGCAAAAGGAGACTGCCCATGTCGCTCAACGGTCGGATCAGTGAGCTTTCGAACAAGCACCGCCAGCTGGACCAGAAAATCTCCGAGACACAGAAGCACCCCTCGGTAGATCCGCTTGAGTTAAAGGATTTGAAGCGACAGAAACTGAAGCTTAAAGAACAGCTGCGATGGTTGGAGGCCAGCTAGCGCGGCACAGGCGGAACAAGTCCTCCGTCGGCGTGCCGGGCACTGGTGCAGGCAACGGGCGGAGGACGACCCATGAGAGACATATTTGACCAGGATCGACCGATGACACTTGGCGCGGTCAAGATGGCGACCTCCATGCTCGGGCTTGCCCTGTTGGCCGCTGGACTTCTCGTCCTTCTCAATGCGTCCATTTCCCTGTTTCAGGGCCACCTTTTCGTGGCACTGACGAAGCTGGTTGTCGGCTTTGTCGCTGTAGTCTTCCTCTTCGTGACGGTACGGCTGCTTGGCGAAATCCTCGCCGCGCTGCACCGCCTGAATGACCGGCTTGCCATTCTCGGCGATGACATTCGCAACCCTCGCCGCGTGACGACCGCGCCCGCCGATCCGTCCGGAGACTAGGCAAAATGGGTGTACCCGTCACAGCCATACTCGGCCTCGGCCGGGAAGTCGGCGATGCCATCGCGCGCCGTTTCAGCGAAACCGGCCACCGCGTCTTGGCGGCCGACCCGAGCGCCGAACGTCTCGCGACCGCGCGCAATGCCGTGCCCGACGACGTGATCTTTCATCATGGCGAGCTTTTTACCCGCCTCGGGCTGCGCAATGCCTTCACAGCCGCCATCGAAGGCTTCGGCCGCATCGACAATGCCGTGATCATTCCCGAGCTTGAAGCGCCGGATACATTGCTCGATTTTTCCACGGAGAAGTTCGACAAGGCGATCGCCAAGTCGATCCGGGGAACGGCCCTCGCCCTTCAGGTGTTCGCCGAGCGCATCGCCGAACAGGAAGACCTTCCCACCGTTGGCGTCGAACGCCTGCGCCAGAAGGGCACGATTACGTTCGTGCTCTCTTATTCGGCGATTGCGTCAATGCCGGGCCAGTTCACCGAGACGATCTCGCAGGGCGGCGTTCTGGGCGTCATGCGCGCCGGGGCCGTGGAACTGGCCGATCTCTCGATCCGGGTGAACGCGATTGTCGCCGTGCGGCCCAGCGAGGAACGCATCCAGAGCTGGACGATGCGCCGCACGCCGCTCGGCCGGACGGCTCTGGCCGACGAAATTGCAGACGCCTGCCGGTTTATGGCATCCCCGGAAGCCGCGTTCATCACAGGCGAGGCGCTGCGGCTTGATGGGGGCCGCAGGTGCCTCGCAGGCCTGCTGGACTAAACGATCTCAGGCCTTGCTGAGCGCTGACATGCCATTGTCTTCCGCCACGGCCGCATAGGTGGCCACGCGCTCTGCCGCGTAATCTGGCTCAAGCACGGTCGAGACTTTGACGAATTCGCCGCTGACCCGTTCCGGCGTCAGCGTGACGACCGTATAGCCATGGCCGAACGGATCATGCCATTCGACTTCCGTATTGGCGTCTGCGAACTGCTTCCCAAGATCCGGCACGTTGGGGAGATAGCTGCCTGTTCCCGGTGACGTGATCGAGGTGCAACCGAACTCCACGCCGACCCGGGCGCCCTCAGAATCATAGAGCGTATTGGCCCATGCCGTGTGGGTGTCGCCAGCCAGGGTAACGAGACGCCCGCCTGCCGCCTGAACGCTGTCATACAGCCGTTCGCGGGCGGCGGGGTACCCATCCCAGGCATCGAGATTCATCGGCAGGCCAAGCGCCGAGAAACCGATCATGGATCGCACGAACGGATGGTCGAGATCGGAGATCTGTTCAGGCGTCAGCGTCTCCTGAAGTTTTGGCATCGCGACCCGCGCCATCACCACCTGGTTGGCCAGAACCTGCCAGGTCTTCCCGGCCTGAACCGATTTGATCATGGTTTCGCCAAGCCAGGCTTCCTGCGCAGCCCCCATCATCGTGCGGGCCGGATCATTCATGACGGCCATGTGTGCCATGGCCTGCGTGGCAACTTCGTCGGGGTCGGTGGTGCCGCTGATCACATCGGACCATCCGATGCTGGGCGAGCGGCCCGTCAGGCGCGTTTCGGCCGCGTAGATCGTGGCCACGTTGCCGAAACTGAAGCTGCGCCAGACGGCTGACGTGATATCTCCGGACTCCGGCTCGCGCATCGGCATCCATTCGAAATAGGCCTGCAATGCAGCCTGCTTGCGGTCCGACCAGTCGCCTTCGCCCTGTTCCCGATTGTGGTTTTCAGCACCGGTCCGGTAGCTGTCATTCGCGCTCTCATGATCGTCCCATGTGCAAATCCAGGGCGCAGCGGCATGCGCCGCTTGGAGATCGGGGTCCGATTTGTATTGTGCGTGGCGCATCCTGTAATCACCGAGGGTCACAATCTCGGTGATCGGATCATGAAGCCGGCCAAGGGCTTGCGCGGTTTCAGCGCCATAGCCGTCAATGCCGTATTCATAGAGGTAGTCGCCAAGGAACACGATCGCGTCGAGGTCCGGCTCGGCGGCCAACGCCTTGTAGGCGTTGAACTGGCCGAACTGCCAGTTGGCGCAGGAAGCGACGCCCAGTTTCACCGGCGCATTGCCCGAGGCGGCGGTCGTGCGTGTGCGACCGACCGGCGAGGCCACTTCGCCCGCGCTGGTCAGGGCCGTGAAGCGATATAGATAGGCGGTCGCCGGGCTGAGGCCTTTCACGTCGACCTTGACGCAATAATCGTGCGAGGCGTCTGCGGTCACCAGTCCCGAGAGCAGCGGTGTTGCGCCATCGCTCTCGCCATACACGTCATAGCGGACGGGGATCGGGCCTGTGCCGGTCGTCAGCGTCACACGTGTCCAGAGGATCACTTTTGTCGGCAGCGGGTCACCCGAGGCGACACCGTGGCCGAATTCGACCGCGCCATCATAAGCGGGTGCGGCCGGGGCCAGTGTCTTGGTGGCTGGCGCCGCACACGCCGCAAGGCTAAGGGCTCCGGTGGCGGCGGCGCCAAGCAGGCCGCGTCTGGTAACTGCGCTCATGATATCCTCCGTGGTTTCGCGCCGCTTATATGTCGCGACTACGACAACACCATGACGCGGAGACCAGTTCACGTCTATAAGGCCGGATAATGGAAAAGATCACACTCACTGCCCGCCCTGCAGACGCAGGCCTTCGCCTCGACAGCTTTCTCGCTGACCAGGCGGGTACCCTGTCGCGCTCCCGTGCCAAGGCGCTCATCAAGGAAGGCGCCGTGACGATCGACGGTGCAGCAACCGATGATCCTCGCAAGGCGGTCGTCGTCGGCAGCGTCTATGTATTGGCCCTGCCCGATCCCGTGGCAGCGGTGCCGCAACCGGAAGACATTCCGCTCGATATCCTTTTCGAGGACGAACACCTGATCATCATCAACAAGCCGTCCGGCATGGCCGCGCACCCGGCGCCCGGCAGCTGGGACGGTACGCTGGTCAACGCCTTGCTGCACCATTGCGAAGGGCAACTGCCCGGCATTGGCGGCGTTGAGCGGCCCGGCATTGTCCACCGGCTCGACAAGCTGACGACCGGCGTCATGGTCGCCGCCAAGACCGAGGCCGCCCATGTCGGCCTTTCCAATCTGTTTGCTGAACACGATATCGAGCGCGCCTATCTCGCCCTGACACGCGGCGCGCCCCGCCCCCTCGCCGGCACGATTGACGAACAGATTGCGCGCTCATCCGGCGACCGCAAGAAAATGGCCGTGGTCCGCAATCCGGACGGCACGCACGGACGGCAGGCGATCACCCATTACAAGGCGCTCGAAACCTTTGGCCTGCGCGACAAGGGCACCGGCCTGCCCGCCGCCGCCCTCATCAAGTGCACGCTGGAAACCGGCCGCACGCACCAGATCCGCGTCCATATGAGCCATGTCGGCGCCAGCCTGATCGGCGATCCGGTCTATGGCCGGTCAAAAGGGATCACGGCCTGGGGGTCGGGCAAGAAGTTTGACGCCGCGAAAGCAGCGGCCCGCGCGTTCGAACGCCAGGCGCTGCATGCTGCGGTGCTGGGGTTCGTCCATCCGGTCACCGGCGAGACGCTCCATTTCGAAGCCCCGATGCCGGATGACATGGCCGGGCTGCTGGCGGCCTTGCGCCTGTTGCCTCAGGACGATCGCGGCTAGGTCAGCCGCCGCCTGGCGTCGCCGCCGCTTCTTCCATCACGATGGGTTCAAACCGCAGCTTGCTTGCCTGCAGCGTGATCTTGCCGATCTTGTCAGTGTCGGCCTGGATTTTCACCGGCACCGTCACGCCGTTCTCGAGCGGGGCCAGCCACATGCGCAGCGGCCCGTCGATGCCTGACAGATTGTCCTTGTTGGACTCGCCCTTCTTGTAGCCGGCCACTTTTTCCATCGTGACATGGCATTCAATGGCGTCGCCCGACCAGGCGTCGGTCTTCACGTGTTTCTTGCCGGCATTCTTGAGGTGCAGGTAGGTCAGCTGGCGTCCGTCAAAGATGCGGATCGGCCCGCCGCACGGGTCGGCGCCCGGCGCCCGCGGCTCCAGGGCAAACGTGATCAGTGCCGTGATCGGGTCATTCGTGTTCAATACCTGCTGCGTCGTTGCAGCCGGATCGCCGAGGTTCCCGAATTGCGGCAAGGCTTTCATCTTGAAACTGTCCGGCCCGATCGTGAGGTTCACCTTGCGGTTTTTCTTCCCGTCGCGGTTTTGCGAGACATAGGAATAGGTCTTCAGCGCGTCGCCGCGTGTATAGCCCGACGCCTGCAGCACCATGTCATAATTCACGAACCAGTCGGCGATGCCGGTCACCTTGACCCGTGAATTGATCAGGTAATTGTCCGGCTGCATCGCGACATCGAAGCTCGCCCGGCCGGTGGCAGGAATGAACAGGACATAGGCTTTCGCTTCCAGTTCATAGATCATGCGTGTCGGCGTGCCGGCCTTCACATTCGCCAGCAGCGCAGGCGTGGCTGTGCTGTTACGGCTCGCCGTGTCAGCAACGGCGAGGCCCGCCACAGCGAGGCCAAGTCCGGAAGCAAGCAGTATAGCGCGTTTCATCAGGTAAAATCCTTCGGAACTGGTTCCCATCACCCCTTTATAACGGGGCATCGCCAACGGCGCCTGAACAAGATTGCCCCTATAATGCCCCAATCAACCAGGTGGTTGCAGTCAATAATCACGACAGGGAATGACACGGGGCTGTAAAACTGTACGCCAGCCTGTCGCTTCGGAGTTGACAGGATAGCCTCCTGCCTTGTAACGACGCGCCTTCGAGATAACCCTGAACATGCAATCGGAGCGAGGCCCATGTCCCGCGAATGTGAACTTACCGGCACCAAGCCGATCGTTGGCCACCTGGTCAGCCACTCCCAGCACAAGACCAAGCGCCGGTTCCTGCCGAACTTGATCGACGTGACGCTTCATTCCGAAGCCCTTGAGCAGAAATTCAAGATGCGCATCGCGGCCAAAGCCCTGCGCACCGTGGACAAGCTCGGCGGCCTCGACGGCTTCCTGGCCAAGGCCAAGGACGACAAGCTTTCGTCCAAGGCGCTGAAGATCAAGCGCAGCATCGCCAAGAAAGCGGTCGCCGCTGTCGAAGCCTGATCGCCTCCGGGCATCGGCAAACGTAAAAACGCGCCCCCTCGGGGGGCGCGTTTTTGTTTGCGCGCAATTTTTCTGGTCAGATAAAACAGTCAAACATATTTGACACGTCCTTACCCCTCCCCTATGTAAAACATATCTTACATAACTGGGAAAGAAAAGAACATGTCCCGTTCAGAAATTCGCGCCTTCGGATCGCTCATCATTGCCGGCATCGTCGTCTGGTTCATCCAGATGCGGTTCCTTGACGGCTGGCAGGTCGTGGACGTGCCGGCCAGTCATATGCTCAGCACTTATGTCATCGCCACAATCGGCATGATTGTCGGCGAGATCGTCGTGACGGCCGGTTCCACCATCGGCGAGACCATGCTGAACGGCGCGGCTGCGGCCAGCGCCAGCGTTGAGGACGAGCGAGACCAGATGATTGCGCGCCGCGCCGAGCTCATCTCGCACTGGTTCCTCATCGCAGTTGTCAATGTGCTGGTCCTCCAACTCATCCTGCAGGAAGCCTATCCGAGTCCGCTCTTCACGCCGCTGGCCATCGTATCGACCAGCGGGCTGATCTTCAGCCTTCTGGCGCTTCTGTTTGCCGCGCACATCGTGAAGATGATCGCCACGCTCGTGCTCTACAGGCTCTAGGTTATGGCCAAGGGAAAGGTTCGCAATCGCATCAGGCAACTGCGCACGGGCGAAGGCGGCCTGACGCAATCACAGCTCGCTGAAATGGTCGGCGCCACGCGCCAGACCATCATCGCCATCGAGCAGGAAAAGTACGCGCCGTCGCTCGAGCTGGCCTTCCGTATTGCGCGCGCATTCGGCGTACCGTTCGAGGACGTCTACTCCTTCGAACCTTGACACCATGGCAACGGAGCTTTCAGGTCGGGGCATCCCACGCCCTGACCGTAAGGCCGCCCCCATGCGCAACCCCTGCCTCGCCCTTGCCACCCTCCTGCTGGCCGCCTGCGGCGCCCCTGCCGCCCCCGCGCCGGAGGCTGTCACCGCCCCAGCGATCACCGTCATCACCGGCGGCACGATCTATACCGGAAATCCGGACCAGCCGACGGTCGAGGCCGTTATCGTCGGTCCGGACGGGCGCATCCAGGCCACGGTCCCACCCACGTCGGCTGACTGGAGCGAGGATGAGGTCAACCTGATCGATCTCAAGGGCGCGGTCATGTTCCCCGGCTTTACCGATTCCCATGTCCACTTGCTTGGCGTCGGCCAGCGCGAATTGACGCTCAATCTCGAAGGCACGGCATCTGTTGCCGAACTGGTCACGCGACTTGAAACAGAGCTGCAGGACAAGGCGCCGGGCTCTGTCGTCTTTGGACGTGGCTGGATCGAAACCGGCTGGCCCGAGGGCCGCATGCCCACGGCTGCAGACCTCGATGCCGTCAGCCTCGACCACAAGATCATCCTCGTGCGCTCGGATGGCCACGCCATGGTGGTCAATTCCGCCACTTTGGCCGCTGCGGGGATTACGAAGGATACGCCCGATCCCGACGGCGGGCGCATTGAGCGCAATGCCGATGGCGCGGCGAACGGCCTGCTTATCGACAATGCGATGGACCTCGTCGCCCCGCTGGTCACGGTGCCCGACGCCGAAGGGCTCAAGATCGCGCTTGAGACCGGCGCGAAACTCTACGCTTCGCGCGGCTGGACGGGCGGGCACAATATGAGCGTTGCGCCTGAGGAAATTCCCCTCATGGCAGAGCTCGACGCGCTGGGCCGCCTGCCGATCCGGCTCTACAATGCGCTCGGCGAAGACGGCTTCGACATCGCCGCAGGTCGCGAAATGGAAACCGACACGATCACCAATCGCACCGTGAAAATCTACATGGACGGCGCTCTTGGCAGCCGGGGCGCCCTGCTGATCGAACCCTATAGCGACCGCCTGGACACGTCAGGCCTTGCCATGATGAGCCAGGAAGACCTGGCGGCGGTCATGGCCCGGGCCGATGCAGGAGGTGTCCAGCTTGCCATCCATGCGATCGGAGACCTCGCCAATCGCCGCATACTCGAGGCCGTCGAGGCCGGCGGTTATGACGCCGCGCATCGCTGGCGCATCGAACATGCCCAGATTTTTGCGCCCGAAGACATTATCCGCGTCGGTGCCGACGGCCTCATAGCTTCGATGCAGCCTTCGCACGCGATTGGTGACCTTTTCTTCGCACCGGCCCGCCTCGGCATGGACCGTCTCGCCGGTGCCTATGCATGGCGCAGCCTGATCGACAGCGGTGCCGTCGTCGTGGGCGGCTCGGATGCGCCGGTCGAAGTCGGCTCGCCTCTGATCGAGTTCTACGCGGCTGTTTCCCGCAAGAGTCTCAAAGGCGAATCCGGCCCGGGCTGGCACCCTGAACAGGCCCTGACCCGTGAAGAGGCGCTCGCCCTCTTCACCTCCGCTGCGGCCTATGCCGCCTTCGAGGAAGACGACCTCGGCACCATCGAACCGGGGAAACTCGCCGATTTCACCGTCTTTGATCGCGACCTGTTGACGGTGCCCGAAGCCGAAATCCTCGAAGCCAAACCTGTCATGACGATGATCGGCGGCGAAATTGTCTGGCCCCGGGCCGACTGACGCCCCTGTTGTCCGGCCTCAGTTTTACCCTACGTCGCACTAGGCGTTAGCGCTTCGCGTGCTAGAACCTAGTTTGAAAAGATAAATCCTCCCCGACGAGACAGAACTCCATGACTGTAATGAGCGATACCGATGCCCTTGAGGGCATGAAGCCGACCGAGAAGATCAACGTGAAGAAGGTTTTCGGCCTCGACACGACAATGACCGTGCACGGCTTCAAGAAGCGCACCCAATATGTGCCTGAGATCGACCCGGCCTACCGGTTCGATCCCCAGACCACGATGGCGGTCCTCGCCGGCTTTGAGCATAATCGCCGTGTCATGGTCCAAGGCTATCACGGCACAGGCAAGTCGACCCATATTGAGCAGATCGCGGCGCGCCTCAACTGGCCGATGATCCGGGTCAACCTCGACAGCCATGTCAGCCGGATCGACATGGTCGGCAAGGATGCGATCGTCCTGAAGGACGGCAAGCAGATAACCGAATTCCGCGAAGGCATCCTGCCATGGGCGCTTCAGCGCCAGGTTGCCATCTGTTTCGACGAATACGATGCCGGTCGCCCGGACGTGATGTTCGTCATCCAGCGCGTGCTTGAGGCCAGCGGCAAGCTGACCCTGCTCGACCAAAACCGCGTTATCGCGCCAAACCCGTATTTCCGCCTGTTTGCGACAACGAACACGGTCGGCCTTGGCGACACGACAGGCCTCTATCACGGCACGCAGCAGCTCAACCAGGGCCAGATGGACCGTTGGAGCATCGTCACCACGCTGAACTACCTTGAACACGATGCCGAGGTCGAAATCGTGAAATCCAAGGCCACCGGCGTCGATGATGACACGCTGTCCAAGATGGTGACCCTGGCTGATCTCACTCGCAACGCCTTCATGGCCGGCGATCTCTCCACCGTCATGAGTCCGCGGACGGTGATTACATGGGCGGAGAATTTTGCTATCTTCGACAATCTCGGCCACGCATTCCGCATGACGTTCCTCAACAAGTGCGATGAACTCGAGCGTCCGCTGGTCGCTGAAATGTACCAACGGTGCTTCGCCGAGGAACTGCCGGAAAGCGCCCTCATGGTGAAGGTTGCCTGAGACGGACGATATGACTGTAACCAGCCTGACCCTGAAAAGCCGTGACGGCTTTGAGTTTGGCGCCGTACGCGTCGAACCGAAGGGGGCGCGCAAGGGCGGCCTGATCCTCGTGCAGGAAATCTTCGGCATCAATTCCTTCATGATCGATGCGGCGAACCGCTTTGCCGCTCAAGGCTATGAAGTGCTTTTGCCTTCGATGTTTGATCGGCAGCAACCAGGGTTTGCGCGTGAAGACCATTCGCCGGAAGCCCTCGCGGAGGGCGGCGGCTATGCCCGCGCCAACGGGCTGGACGCGGCCATGTCGGACATCGGCGCGTGCGTGGATGCGCTGGAGCGGCCGGTCTTCATCACCGGCTTTTGCTATGGCGGGTCGATTGCCTATATTGCGGCTTGCCGGTTACGCGGGCTTGCGGCATCGGCGACCTATTACGGCAGCCTTCTGCCCGCGTTCAAGGCCGCCGCGCCAAACTGCCCGTCCATCGCGCATTTCGGTCGCCATGACGCGCACATTCCAATGGACGGCGTCGATGCCTTCATTGCGGCGCGCCACGATGTTCCGGTCCATGTCTATGATGCTGGCCATGGCTTTGCCCGGCAAGGCTCGGACGATTACAATCGACCGGCAGATGCCCTGGCATTCCAGCGGACGCTCGAACTTTTTGACAAGGCGCTTATCCGCTGAACGCGGTGAATGTGCATTTCGATCAAAAATAGTCGCTGGTTGGGTTAACCCGGATTTCACGCAGCTGTGCGATGCAGACATATGTCCGAATATGCTCACTCCGTAATGATCCTGTTGTCCGAAAAGGCACAATTCATATTGTGCTTTTTCGCGGTGGTTACGGTTCTGGCCTGGTTCAAAGCCGGGCGCGATGCATTGGACTGGAACGATTCCCTGCGGCATAGCGGGGCCGTCAACCTTGCGATCGTCGCCTTCAATATGGCTGCACTCGTCATTCCGCTCGCGGCGACGGCATTTCTGCTCAACCTGCTGAAGCACCTGCCCCACGTGCCAGCGCAGGTTTGGCAAGACGCCCCGTGGCTCGTGCGGGCACTGATGGCGCTGCTGATTTTTGATCTGGCAAATTATGCCATGCACCGGCTGTCACATTTCAATGCCTGGCTTTGGCCGATGCACGCCGTTCACCCTTCCGATACGGAATTGCATTTACTGTCGGCAAATCGCGCAGACATCCTTGAATGGGTCCTGCTTGTTCCAACCGGCGCGATCGCCGCTTACTTTGCGGCTTGTCGATCAATGACGTGGTGTTCCTGGGTTTGCTGCGCGAGGCACACCAATACTACGTCCATTCCAATTTGGACTGGTCGCACGGCCCGCTGCGCTACATCATCGCCGGCCCGCGCTTTCACCCCTGGCACCATGTCGACCGGGACGATGCCTACAACAAGAATTTCGCGCTCTTCTTTCCCTTTATCGACCTCGCTTTCGGGACCTATTACATGCCCGGCCCGGCCAAAACGATCGCGACGGGGTTTGTCGGCAGCCCGGGTGACCATGCATTGAAATTGCTTGTGTTTCCATTTCGGGAATGGGTCAGGCTCGTGCGCGAACTGGGCGCCGGACGTGTGGGCCGCATCCCACCTCGCGAGCAGCCGGGAAGCGCCCTTCGCCCGGACTAGCGCGGCGGCAACCCGGCATCCCTCTTCGCAAACGCGATCCCGCGCGCTAAGTGATCGTCATGGCCAAGACCGAAACCACCCCTCAGGAACTGTTCAAGCAAGCGCTCGCCGCGACGACCAAGGCGATGACGGCTGACCGCGACGTCGAGGTCGGCTTCGGCAATGATGCAGGCTCTGACGGCGAACGGATCGTCTTGCGGCCGCCACCGGTCGAACTACCTGCGCCCGTGGTCGCGCGCATCCGCGGCGAGGCTGACGCCATCGCCCTGCGCCGGGCGCACCATGATGAAGCGGCACACGTCCAGAACCGCCCGCAGGGCGACCTGCCGCGCAAGGTCTATGACGCGGCCGAACACGCGCGTATCGAAAGCCTCGGCGCCAATGCCATGCGCGGCACGGCCCTCAATCTCGACGCTGTCCTCGAACTGCGCTGCAAGTCCGGCGAATTTGCCATGGGCGCAGAAGACCCGGAAGCGGTCCTCGCCCCGGCGGTGGAATTCCTGCTGCGTGAAAAACTGACCGGCCGCCCGTTGCCGGAAGCCGCCGCTCGCGTGGCCGATGTCTGGCGCGAGCGGGTTGAAGCCGACACGGGCGGCGCGCTCGACAAGCTGATCGCTCAGCTTCACGACCAGCCGGGCTTTGCCAAAACCATTCGCGAAATGATCCGCGACCTCACCGCAGGTGACCAGTCCGGCGACGAGGCCCAAGCCGACGACGACCAGCAGGAACAGGACAGCGAAGACGAACAGTCCCAGCAGGGCGAACAGGATCAGGAATCCGAAGAGCCGATGGGCGCTTCGTCCGAACAGATGGAATCGGGCGACAGCGAGGAAATCGACGGCGAGGAGACAAATGTCAGCGTCGACCAGGATGTCGACCTCGAAGCCGACGAAGACGCTGATGACAGCGATGACGGCTCCAAGCCCCTGCGCCCCAACTTCCGCGACGGCGACGAGCGTGACAAGTTCGCCTACAACGTCTTCACCCGGGCTCATGATGAAGTCGCGCAAGCGGCTGACCTGTGCGACCCGGAAGAGCTGACCCGCCTGCGCGCCTATCTCGACCACCAGCTGATGGGCCTGCAGGGCGCCGTCTCCAAGCTGGCTAACAAGCTGCAGCGCCGCCTGATGGCCCAGCAGAACCGGTCCTGGAGCTTTGATCTCGAAGAAGGCGTGCTCGACACCGCCCGCCTCACCCGTGTCATCACCGACCCGACTGCGGCGCTCACCTTCAAGCAGGAAGACGACAGCAATTTCCGCGACACCGTGGTCACGCTCCTGCTCGACAATTCCGGTTCCATGCGCGGACGTCCGATCATGGTCGCGGCCCTGTGCGCCGACATTCTCGCCCGCACGCTGGAGCGCTGCGGCGTCAAGACCGAGATCCTCGGCTTCACCACCAAGGCATGGAAGGGCGGCATGGCCCGCGAAGACTGGGTCAAGGCCGGCAAGCCGAACGGTCCCGGACGCCTCAACGATGTCCGCCACATCATCTACAAGCAGGCCGATGCCCCGTGGCGCCGCGCCCGCAAGAATCTCGGCCTGATGATGCGCGAAGGCTTGCTGAAAGAGAATATCGACGGCGAAGCCCTACTCTGGGCGCATGATCGCCTGTTCGCGCGCTCCGAACAGCGCAAGATCCTGATGGTGATTTCCGACGGCGCGCCGGTCGATGATTCCACACTCAACGTCAATGTCGGCAACTATCTCGAACGCCACCTGCGCCAGGTCATTGAGGAAATCGAGACCCGCAGCCCGATCGAGCTCATCGCCATCGGCATCGGCCACGATGTCACCCGCTACTACAAGCGCGCCGTCACCATCGTCGACGCTGAACAGCTTGGCGGCGCGATGACGGAACAGTTGGCCAGTCTGTTCGACGAGAACGGCCCCAATCCCAAGGCCATGGCCATCCCGCCGCTGACCGAGCGCACCGTGCGCGGCGCGGTCTCCGGCGCGGCCAGCGGCGCGCCCAGCTATGGCGGACGCAAGACCGGCCTGGGGCGCGATGTAAAAACGACCTCTCTACAGGCGGTCAAAGGCCCCAAATCTTAGGCAAGGACCTGTCCCATATTTCTGCCTTCATGCTAGGGTCTGATGGATCGAACAGGGGACAGGACCGATGCCAGACCATTTCATCCGTACGCCATTTGCGAAGCTGTTGCTGGCGGGCGCATTTGTCCTGCTCGCCGCCTGCGCCTCAAAGCCCGAACCCGACCGCCTCGTCCTGCTCGGCGACGCACAGGCCGTCGGCGACACCGTTCAAGAAATTGCCCTCGCCCGCGCCCTGCTCGCCGATCCGGACGTCAAGGGCGACCTGCGCACCGATCTCGGCGATATCCTCGCCAAGGCAGGCCAGACCGAAGCCGCCCTGGCGGCCTATCACCGCGTCCTGACTGCCGCGAGCGCCGAAACCCCGCCAAACTATGCCCGCCAGATCGACCTGCGCGCCCGGATGGCCGAAATCGCGCTCGATGCCGGTGACACGGCTCGGGCCACCGAGGAAATCGCCAGCGCCGCTCGCCTCGTGCGCGTCCATCTCGGCACCGATCATCCGCGCCTCGCCCCGCTCCTCGCCTTTGCCGTCGAGAACGGTCTCGACACGGCTCGTATCGCAAACGTCACCGGCCTGCAGGTCAACGCGGCGCTGATCCAGAGCGTCGAACGCGCGCGAGAGCGCCCCGTCGCCGTCGCCAGCAGCACCGAAGGCACACGCGGCGGCGTCGAACCGGACTTCGACCTTGTCCGCGTCTTCTTCGGCACCAATCGCGCGCCCCAGGGCGGCAAGCTCAAACGCGTCGATGGCCGGCCCGTCCTCGACGCGAAAACCTATTATGGCGGCAAGTCCGCGCCGCTGCAGACCGGAAGCGTCATGGTCTCGGTGCCGCGCAACCGTGCGCTGGGCGAAATTCCCAAGCCCGGCCTGTTCACGTTTGACCGGCGCCCCAACCCGGCGAAATATGTCATCCTCGGAGACATGAAAATCGACGCGACCATGGCGGAATTCCTCGCCAATGTCCGCATCTCGCTCGCCCGCTCCCAGCGCCGCGAAATCTTCATCTTCATCCACGGCTACAATACTGATTTCCCCACGGCGGTTGAGCGCACCGCCCAGCTCGCGGTCGACCTCGAAATTGATGGCGCGCCCGTGCTCTATTCCTGGCCGTCAGCGGGCAGCGTCTTCGGCTACAAGACCGACCGCAAACAGATCACTCAACAGACTGTCGACGATCTCGAACACTTCCTCCACGTCCTCACCGAGCAGACCGGCGCCGAGCGCGTCAACATTGTCGCCCATTCCATGGGCAATGAATTCCTCGTCCGCGCCCTGCAGGAAATGGCCGACGACGAGCGCGCCGTGCCCAAGCCCTTCGACCAGGTCGTCTTTGCCTCGCCCGATGTCGATGCAGAGGAATTCATCGAGATGATGAATCGTGTCGATGGCCTCGCCAAGGACATGACCCTCTATGCCAGCTCCAAGGATCGCGCGCTCCAGGCCTCGCGCCGCTTCAACGGCTCGGGCCGCCGCGCGGGTGATGCTACAGAGCCGGTGCTCCTCGCCGGCCTCAACACGGTCGACACGACGCAGGGCACTGCCGGCGGCCTCGCGCTTGGCCATACCGATATTTTCGGCGCCGCCTTCTCTGATTTCCAGGCCATCACCTGGCTCAGCCTCGAGCCGGAACAGCGCTGCATCCTCGGCAAGCAGGAGATCAAGTCCGGCACGGCCTGGATCTTCGGCACGCCCCGCTCGGAATTCTGCAACGCCGACGGCTTCTCCGCCGCCATCACCTCCGTCCGCCGCCTCGGCCGCGACAACGCCCTGGCAGACCTCACCGCCCGCGCCAGTGCGCCAACGGAAGACGCCACCCGCTGGCAATCCGCCCTCAAGATCGTCGAAAGCCTGCAATAGGTTTTGTCCGTCCCCCGGCGAAAGCCGGGGCCTCAGGCCTCCAAGAGCGCGGCGCTCCCTGTGCGAAGTCGAAGGACGAGCGCACCGCCGGATCATTGCACGCGCCATAATTCAACCAGAAAAACGACGCCAATAGGTAGAAATCGATTTCCCTTTCAGGTAATGTGGAGCGGTCTGGCCAGGCAACATTGACGTCAACTGAATTGGAGAGTGGAAATGTTGTCTTTATTGGCGGCCCCCTGGCCGCAATAATGATTGTGGTCGCAGGTTCGCCTGCGACCAGCGCGACAAGCCCTGTCGCAGCGTCGGCAAAAAACATGTCGGTCGCCCCATGGGCACAGCCGGCCGGCACGACCTCCTATGGCTGCACCCTCGTCATGGATACGGGATTTTCCTGTATCTGGGATTGCGGCGGTGACTGGATCATTGCCGACACAGATGACTGTTCGATCCCGCCGAACTAAATCTCGCCGAAGCGCCCATCTGGGCGTTTCGGAATGATCGGCTCAGTGTGGCGTGGCGAGGGACCATGGAGTCCCTCGCCACGCCTTCTTATCCCTGACGCTCCACCAAAGCCGCAAACCCTCTCCGTATCGCGCGCAAATATTTCACCGCCGTTTCGCGGTGCTTCACCGACTTGGCCTTCTTCGGCAACCGGCTCAGCCAGTGCGAATTCGGCCCCATGGGGAAGTCGCGTAATAGTTCGCGGCTCAAGGGCAGGGGCCTCCGCGACATCACGTCGACATAGGTGTCGAGCTCGGCCAGCGACGTGAACACCAGCCCCACCCCGTCCACCTCCACCAGCAACACAGGCCAGCCCTTGCCCCCCACTGGCCCCGGCCGCGGCGGATCGAACCGCGTCGCGCGCGAAAAGCTCTCCCCATCGAGCGCCCGATGCACCCAATACGTCATCACCGAAACCGGCGGCGTTTTCCAATAGGTGATCTGGTGGGATTTCAAGTCCCGGTCCCTCAATCCAGCATGTCGACGGCATGGTATAAATTTAGCCGCGGCTGCGGTGATGGTAAGACCCGCCAACACCGACGCTCGCGTTTCAAGTCTAAACTATCAAACCGGATGTCTCATTATCGTTGACACGTTCCGGCTCAATAATTAGATCAGCATCCTTCCATGGCTCAACCGAATGTTGCTAATAGATAGAACGAAAATAGGCTTCAGTGTGTAAGTGCGCATGCAGGAGAATTTCACCTGCCAACCAGTCCAAGTATTCTCCGGTCCGGGACATCTGTTTAATATAGACCCGTGCAACTTCTGAGCTCTCCAGGCTGGAAAATGGGCAGTCCGAAAGTTCCCAAACCGCCGGGCCTTCCACCACGACAATTCTCGAAGACCCCAAAAACTCGTCAATGTGAGCCCGTACTCCCGCAGTTGGAATGCTTTCAGTCCAAGTGTGTTTCGGATCAATTTTCCGGTGACAATACCTATCTAACTCCGCCGTTGAGAAGGTGTCGGATGGCAACATCGATATCCGCGTACTCTTACCTGCGTGCGGTAATCCTTCAAGCGTGATTAATCAAATTCCAAGCGCGTTCATATCGCTTGCCCAATTGAGAAACTGGGTGAGTATTTGATTGCTCTCGACTCGAATTATCTTTTGCAATTCAGTCTAGTTCTTCCCAAACTTCCGGTCCCGCCCGGCCAGCAACCGCAACCTCAGCGCATTCAGCTTGATAAAGCCTTCCGCGTCTTTCTGGTCATAGGCGCCGTGATCGTCTTCGAAGGTGACGATCTTCTCCGAGTACAGAGAATAAGGCGATGAGCGGCCGGTCAGGTAGGCCTGGCCCTTGTAGAGCTTGATCGTCACGTCGCCGGTCACCCAGCGCTGCGAGTAATCAATCGCGGCCTGCAGCATTTCGCGCTCCGGGCTCCACCAGAAGCCATTGTAGATCAGCTCGGCATATTTCGGCATCAGCTCGTCTTTGAGGTGCGCCGCGCCACGGTCGAGCGTGGCCTGTTCGATGCCCCGGTGCGCCACCAGCAGGATCGTGCCGCCGGGTGTCTCGTATATGCCGCGAGACTTCATGCCGACGAAACGGTTTTCCAACAGGTCCAGCCGGCCAATGCCATGCTTCTTGCCATAGGCGTTGAGCGCCGTGAGGATCGTGGCGGGGCTCATCGCCTCGCCATTGATGGCGCAGGCATCGCCGCGCTCGAAGCCGATCGTGATCGTCTCGGGCTCGTCCGGCGCCTCTTCCGGGCTGATCGTGCGCATGTGCACGAATTCCGGCGCTTCCACTGCCGGGTCTTCCAGCACCTTGCCCTCGGACGAGGAGTGCAGAAGGTTCGCGTCCACGCTGAACGGCGCGTCGCCCTTCTTGTCCTTGGCGATCTCGATGCCGTGGGACTCCGCGAATTTCATCAGGTCGGTGCGGGATTTGAATTCCCAGTCGCGCCACGGAGCGATCACCTTGATGTCCGGGTTCAGGCCGTAATAGCCAAGCTCGAAACGCACCTGGTCATTGCCCTTGCCGGTTGCGCCATGACAGACGGCGTCTGCGCCCACCATGTCGGCAATCTCGATCTGGCGCTTGGCGATCAGCGGCCGCGCGATGCTCGTGCCCAGCAGGTAGACGCCCTCATACACGGCATTGGCCCGGAACATCGGGAACACGAAATCGCGCACGAATTCCTCGCGCACATCCTCGATGAAGATGTTTTCCGGCTTCACGCCCGCCGCCAGCGCCTTGGCGCGGGCCGGTTCCAACTCTTCGCCCTGGCCAAGGTCCGCCGTGAATGTGACAATCTCTGCGCCGAACTCGGTCTGCAGCCATTTCAGGATGATCGATGTGTCGAGACCCCCGGAATAGGCGAGGACAACTTTCTTCGGGGCGGCTTTGGCAGGCATGGGCGGGCACCTTTGTTGTGCATAGGGTCAAGCAGTGTTGCATTAAGGACAGATCGGGGCAGTGACAAGCCGGGCGCCGGGCCATTTCCTATGGTTAAAGAAGTCCTAAGCCGCTATAAATGGCCGACACCGTTTAATTCAGGAGCGTCCTTCGGGGCGTGAGATCGCCCAGATGTTCACCAAGGACTTCGTCAAACCTCAGCCGGTCCGGCCGATGATCCCTGACAGTGTGCGCTACACGGTGCGCGCCGCGCAGGATGCTGGCCGCCGGGCGGAAGAACGCGCCAACCTGAACATGCCGTTCCGTGCGCGCTTGCGCGCCCGGGATGGCGTGCGCCCGCAATCAACGCTGGCCATCATTTCCGGCATCGAGAACCAGGCCCAGACCAAGACGGCCACGCCGCCGCGCGGGCCGATCCGTCCACTGCGCGCTGTGCCGGCCAATCCGGGCCTCCTCGCGCTTGGCAGCAACGGCAAGGTTGGCATCCTGTCGGGCGGCGGAAATGGTGACGATGACGGCGGCAACCGCCTCTCCGATATCTCCCAGTTCGCCTTTGCCGGTCTCGCCGTTCTGGGCCTCGCCGGCCTTTCGGTCATGGCGGCTGAAAGCGCGCTGCATGGCGGCACGGACGGCAATGCCGGCCCGCTGGCCGACCTGCCCCCCTCGCTCACCCCCAGTGGCGGCGCTGCCTCCTCCGTCGCCATGGCGGCGGCGTCGACGCCGTCGGATGCCATGCCTACCGCCTGGTTCGACTATCGCGGCCTCGCCGACCGGCTCGCCAGCAACAAGGCTGCCTACGAAACCGCCCAGCGCGACGCCGCTGCCGCTGAGTCCGAACAGGACCGGATTCAGGCTGCCAGCGCGATCGCAGATGCCGAAGCCCGCCGTGTCGCCGAAACCGCCGCGCAGGATGCCGACGCCGAGCAGGCCCGCCTCGCTGCGGCCGAGCTTGAAAAGACCCGGCTCGCTGAAGCCGAAGCGGCCCGCGTCGCTGAAGCCGAACAGGTTCGCCTCGCCAACCTCAAGGTCGAACAGGACGCCGCCGCCGCCGCCGAGACCAAGCGCCTCGCCGATCTCGAAACCCGCCGCCTCGCCGAGGCCGAAGCCGAGACCCGGCGCCTCGCGGACCTGAAAGCCAAGGCAGACGCCAGGGCCGAACAGAAACGCCTCGCGGCCCTCGCCGTCGAGAACCAGAAGAAGCGTCTCGCCGCCGCGGCCGCCGCCGAGGAGACACGCCTCGCCGCCATCACGGCCAGCGTCGCCGTTCCCGCCACCAGCCCCGGCCTTGCCACCCCCTCACCCACCCCGCGCCGCACCCGCCAGATGGTCGCGCATACCGGTGCCGTTCCCCCGCCCCCCAAGCTTAAACCGGCCGGTTCCGGCATCATCCTCGCGTCCCTCAGCGCCCCCGTCACCCGCCCCGTGCCACCCCCGTCCTACACCCGTGCCACCCCCACAGTCCGCCCGTTCAACACCGCTCCCGCCCCAGTCACGTCGCGCAATGTGGACGCATTCATGGCCGAGCGTGTCGAGCTCACTGCGGCGCAAGCCCTTGATTCCAATATGCTAAATACAATGCGCACGGATTTCCTGCGTCTCGTTGACACCCAGGCCGACGGAACCACTCAAATCCTGAAAACTCCCGACGGCCGCGACCTCACCATCGTCATCGAGCGCTCGACAAGTCGCGAAGCCAGCAAATCGACGGTCCGGACCATCGAATATACGGCCCAGCCAACCGATTCCGTCGTCCGCTTCACCTCCGATGTTGTCCCGATGAAAGTCTCGGTCATGTGCCGGGATATCGCCTATGCCTTTCCGGGGCAGGAACGCGGTCGGTTCGCGGCGTGCCACGCGCCGACAGGCGGATGGGTTCTCGCGCGGGCGTCAGACACAAGCGCCTTGCCGCTCACCTGATCTCAGGCTCGGGCTGACGCAGCCTCGCGGGCATGGCGCTGCGCCTTGCGGGTCAGGTGTTTCTCTATAACCTTGAAATTCTTGGTGTTTGACTTGAAGAAGAAGTCGAAAATATCGCCCAAGATCGGGATCGCGCCAATCACCGTATCGAACAGCAGGTTCCAGCCTATCTGGACCGCCGCGATTGGGTGCAGCTTCAGCCGGATCGCCGTGGCTAGCGCATAGGTTCCCGCGATTCCCGTAACAACGTCGCCGGCAACAGGTATGAGACCGAGCAGCGAATCCACACCGAACCGCGCACCCATGACCGAGAACTGCGAATCCAGCATCCGAGAAAACACGCCAAGCCGGCGCAGTTCCTCTTCCACAGTCCGCCCATTCTCCAGCCGGACGTTCAGGTGGGCCTGATCGGCAATGTCCTTGGCCATGTTGGATTCCCTTCCGGCACTGCAGCCAGAGGATCGCACATCGCGTCAGGGACTCAAGCCGCGAGTTGCCGTCCGCCTCAAAGCCTGCTGAAACGGCCGTCATGAACAATACGCATGTCTACAAGTTGCTGACTCTGCCCGATTGGGAGGCAGCCAAGGCTACCGGCGCGACGGCGACAGCGCTCGACCGGAAAGACCGTTACGTCCACCTCTCGGCGCGCAATACTGTCGCCGAAACAGCCAGGCTGCATTATGCAGGGCAGAAGCATGTCCGGCTTCTGGAGTTCGCGATCACCGATCTGCCGCCCCTGAAATGGGAGCCGAGCCGAGGCGGAATCATGTTCCCGCATCTCTATGGCACCCTCGAAATCAAGCACGCCTGCCGTCAGTGGACGCTAGCGCTGGACCCTCAGGGCATTCCTGTGCTGCCGGAGGATCTCTAGATGGGTCTCACGGATATCGGCGTGAACTTCGTCAAGCTGTTGCCCCCGGAAGCGGCCCATACAGCCACGATACGGGCGCTGGAGAAGGGACTCGGCGCGCCCTTGCGTGCGTCCACATTCGACCCTATCCTCGCGACGACGTTGCCGAAATCGGGCTTGAAACTCGCCGCCCCTGTCGGCTTGGCCGCAGGCTTCGACAAGAATTGCGAAGTGCCCTCGGCCATGGCCCGGTTCGGTTTCGGCTTCATCGAATGTGGAACGGTCACGCCCCTGCCGCAACCGGGAAACCCCAAACCGCGCCTGTTCCGCCTCAGCGAAGACCGGGCCGTGATCAACCGGATGGGTTTCAATAATTACGGCCTCGATTATTTCGTCCGGCGCCTGTCGAAATATCGCGCGCCGGTGCCGATCGGCGCGAATGTCGGCGCCAACAAGGACAGCACGGACCGGATCGCGGACTATGTGAAGGGTATCGAGGCCGTGGCGCCGCATGCCGCTTACGTCACCGTCAATATCTCGTCGCCCAATACGCCCGGATTGCGGGGCCTGCAGGACAAGGCTGCGCTTGAGGCGTTGTTGTTAGCCTGCGGCGCGGCTGACCGCGCGGGCAAGCCCGTCTTCCTCAAGGTCGCGCCCGATCTTGATGCCGAGGCGATCAAGGACATTGTCGGCGTGGTAGGCAACCAGGGGGTCTGGCTATCCGGCCTGATCGTGTCGAATACGACACTCGCCCGGCCTGACAGCCTGGCGAGTCGCGACCGGGAACAGGCCGGCGGCCTGTCAGGCGCGCCGCTGATGGCGCCGTCGACCGAGATCCTGAAAGCCTTTGCGAAGGCGCTGAAGGGTGAATTCGACCTGATCGGTGCGGGCGGCATTTCCAGTGCAGCCGACGCTTATGCGAAAATTCGGGCCGGTGCGAATGCCGTGCAGCTCTATTCGGCGCTGGTCTATTCCGGCCCCGGTCTCGTGGCGGACATCCACCGTGAACTAGCCACCCTGCTCAAGGCGGACGGATTCACGTCGCTCGCACAGGCGGTCGGGAAAGACCTCTGAACAGGCGCGGCACGAACCAGCCAAGCGCCGCAGCGCGATAAACATACATGGTCAGGAACGCCACCCAGACGCCCGCATTGCCGAAGGCGGGGCGCAGCAACATGTCCGTCGCCAGGTACAGCAGGGCCGAGATCACGCCCGCCGTGCGCAGCGCCTTGCCCTGCGTGGTGCCGAGGAACAATCCGTCGAGTTGCCACGCGGTGACTCCAAGCAAGGGAACGGCGGCGCAATAGGGCAGGAAATCCAGCGCTGCGCGGCGCGCCTCCGGGTCGGCGATGAATAACTCGATGACCCAGCCGCCCCCGATGAAATACGCAAGGGCAAACACGGCGCCGAAGGCGAAGGCGAATTCCGATGTCAGTCGCATCGCCCGCGCGAGGCGCTTTCCGTCTGATGTGCCATAGGCTTCGCCCGTCTCCTTTTCGGCAACGAAGGCAAAGCCATCGAGTACGAAGGCGGCGACCGTGATGAACTGCAGCAGGACTTCATTGCCTGCTGTGGCAGCTGTGCTGATCAGCGTGCCGGAACGCACGAACCAGCCGAAACAGAATACGAGCGCCAGCGTGCGAATCATGATGTCGCGATTGGCGGAAAACAGCGCGGACAGCTTGGCGGGATCTGCCAGGCGCCCAGTTGCGCCGAAGCCCTTGCGCACGAGGATAAGGCCGACCGCGAGCGCCGTCCACTCGGCGATCGCGGTGCCTGCGCCGATGCCTGTGGGGCCAAGGTCGAGCCCGGCGACGAACCACACGTCCAGTACGACGTTTACGCCGTTCAGTACGATCTGTACGGCAAGCATCTGCCCGGTCTTTCCGGTGCCCAGAAGTCAGCCTGTAATGCCCAAACCCATGAGATAGGCGGGGGCGCCGAAGATGCGGGCGTTGAAATAGCCGGCGGCAAGGGATTCCACTTCGGCTGTGCTGGCAAAGGCCGCGAAGGTGAGCCATCTGAGCAAGGGCGACAGCAGGAAGAGGCCAAGTCCGATGGCGCCGCCAAGCATCATGGCGCGCAGCAGGATGGCGCGGACTTCAGGCCCGTCGCCCCGGCCGTTGGCCTGCGCGGCGAGGCCTGTGGTCGACATGCGCAGGAAGCCGAATCCCCAATAGATAATGCTGTATGCGACGGCTGCGATGGCGACGGCGGCGAGGTCTGCCTTGTCGCCGAACCGGCCCATGGCGGCGGTATCGACAATGCCCGTCGTGGCCGTTGCAGCCTGGGCCAGCACGATGGGAATCGCGAGCGAGAGGATTTTCCGGCGGGTGAGCATCGCGTTCCGGGCCTAGGAGAGCGCCTCGTAAAACGTGTGCGCAAAGGGCAGTGCGTACCATGCATAGAGGGGGGCGGTAAGGGCGAAACAGGCCAGCAGGAGGTGTGTGGTGCGGGGGGTGGCAGGGGGGTGGGACGGGTGTGCCAGGACCGAGGCAAGTCCAGCAAGAAGGAGGCCGCCGAGCGCGAGCCCGGCGAGCGCGTCACTTGGCCAGTGCGCGCCGACATAGACGCGCGAAGCGGCGATCAGGAGGGCGAGCAGTGCGAGCGCCGCCGTTGCGATCCATCGCTTGGGGCCCGTCAGCGACCGGAACACCAAAACGGCCAAGGCGCCATAGATCAGGGTGGCGTTTGCCGCGTGTCCGCTGGGAAAGCTGAATCCATCGGCTCCGGCATAGAGATCGATTGTCGGCCGGGTGCGTGCGGTGCCGGATTTGATGAGATTGACCAGCAGAGGCAGCAACAGGAACGCAGTCGCGGTGGCGGCTGCTGGGCGCCATGCCCGCTGCATGGCCAAGGCGATCACCACGAGTACGCCCATGGGTTTGAGGTAGGCACCATCCCCGAGCGATGTGATGGCGAGCATGACGTCGGTCAGCGCCGGGTTACGCCAGCTTGCCACCCAACCGGCGAAAGCCTGATCGAATGCGACGACGTTCCAGATGCTGGTCACGCCCAGCGCCATCAGCACAAATATGAGCAGGCAGGCCGCGCCGCCAGCGAAATAGCGTGCTGCGGCGCGGTCCACCAAAGCCATCATTTCCGGCCTATGGCGACACGGAATAAGTGATCCATCGGGCGCTTTGACCTACACACGGTCGCGGGCGCGGAAGACGACTTCGTCGAGTTCGCCCTCCCATTTTGCGACCGCTGTCGCAACCGCGAGATCGCCCGTAATATTGGTCACGGTGCGCATCATGTCGAGGATTCGGTCAAACGGGAAAAGGAGCGCGATGATCAGGACGGTCTGGTCTGGCGACACGCCGACCACGCTGAGTGTCGTCGCGGCGAGGAACAGGCTGACAGACGGAATGCCCGCGGTGCCGATGGAGACCAGTGTCGCCATCAGGGCGATGGTAAAGTACATGCTGACGGTCATCTCGATGCCGAGCGCCTGCGCGGCAAAAAGGGCAATCAGGCCCTGATAGAGCGCCGTGCCGTCCATGTTGATGGTCGCCCCAAGCGGGAGGACAGAGGAGGCAATCGGCTTGCCGATGCCGAGGTTTGCTGTTGCGCACGAGATCGTCATTGGTAGGGTGGCGTTCGACGACGAGGTCGAGAACGCGACGGCTTGCGCATCGACCGCGCCCCGGAAGAAGTCGAACAAGGGCAGGCGCAGCAGGCCTTTGATGATGAAACCATAGGTGATCAATATGTGCAGGCCGCAGGCGATATAGAGCGAGGCCGTCATCTTGCCGAGCACCGCAAGAATCGTCAGCCCGCGGTCGCCCATGACCCAGGCCATCAGTGCGAAAACGCCCAAAGGCGCGGTTTCCATGACGATCAGGGTCAGTTTCATCATCGCTTCGGCGGCACTGTTCATCACGTTCGCCAGTGGTTTGCCGGTGTCGCCCGACATCAGGATGCCGATGCCGAACAGGATGGCGAAGAAGATGATCGGCAACACGTCGCCCTGTGCCATGGCGGCAACAGGATTGGTCGGGATGATGGACAGGATGGTGTGCATCAATTGCTCACCGACGCTGCCGGGCTGGGGGTTAGCAGCAAGCTGCGAGCGGGCGCTTTCAAGATCGGCCGTGGCGACGGTTGTCGTATCAAAACCCGCGCCGGGCTGGATCAGGCTGCCGATCAGCAGGCCAATCGAGACCGCGATCAGGGTTGTGCACATGTACATGGCCAGTGCGCGTCCGCCGAGGCTGCCAAGCTTTTTCGGGTCGCCCATGGCCAGAACGCCGGAGACAAGCGTGGTGAAGATCAGCGGCACGACCAGCATCTTGATGAGGTTGATGAAGGCGTCGCCAATCGGTTTGGCCCATGCGGTGACATTGGCACCGGCGGCGTCTGCGCCAAGTGCCTGACGCAGGAGGAGCCCGGTGACCGCGCCGAGCACGAGGCCGACCACAACCCGTTTCCAGAGATCTATTCGAAACCACCAGCCCATAAGCCACTCCCATCAATTCTGAAGCCGGGACGGTAGGGTGGCTTCGCGGGGAAGGCAAATGCCCAGACGGCGATTGCCGCGCCGGGAGGCACACTGCCTAAGCAATAGCCATTGCCCTTCACGGGCCCCCCACCCTATGTCTTCGCACCATGACCGCCGCAATCGCCCCTCTTCCCATTGACGACGTGCTGGCCGACGTCTGCGCGGCCCTGCGCGATGGCACCCGCCTGGTGCTCGCGGCCCCGCCGGGGGCAGGCAAGACGACGCGCGTGCCGCTGGCGCTAGCAGGCCTGATCGGCACACCGGAAGTTATTGCCGGACGCATCCTATTGCTTGAACCCCGCCGGGTAGCCGCCCGCATGGCCGCGACGCGCATGGCCCAGAGCCTCGGCGAGACGCTGGGCCAGACCGTCGGCCTGACGACGCGGGTGGACCGCAAGGTTTCCGCCGCGACGCGTATTGAAGTCATCACGGACGGCCTGTTCACACGGCGTATCCTGTCCGATCCCGAACTGAAGGGTGTCGGGGCCGTGATCTTTGACGAATTCCACGAGCGGCGCCTCAATGCCGATCTCGGCCTCGCGCTGGCGTTGGAGGCGCAGGGCGTACTCAGCGAGCGCCTGCGGATACTGATCATGTCGGCGACGCTCGACACAGGCCGGGTGGCGACGGCGATTGACGCGCCGGTGATCGAAAGTGCCGGTCGCCAGTTCGAGGTCGAGACGCGCTATCTCGGGCGCTCGACCGACCGGATAGAAGACCGCATGGCCGCCGCGATCCGGCGCGCCCTGCGGGAGGAAAAAGGATCTGTGCTGGCTTTCCTGCCCGGCGCGCGAGAAATTTCGCGGGTCGCCGAACGGCTGGAAGACCTGCCAGCCGATTGTGTCGTCACGCCGCTGTTCGGGGCCTTGTCGCCAGCCGAGCAGGACGCTGCGGTTTCCGCTGCCCCGGCGGGCGTGCGCAAGATCGTGCTGGCGACCGATATTGCCGAAAGTGCACTCACGATCGACGGCGTGACGATCGTGATCGACAGCGGCCTCGCCCGGGTCGCCGAAGACGATGCGGGTGGCCTCGGCCAGCGCCTGACGACGGTGAAGGCCTCGCGGGCATCTGTCGACCAGCGGCGGGGCAGGGCAGGACGCACGGCGCCGGGCGTCTGCTATCGCCTCTGGGACGAGGCGGCGACGCGCGGTCTGGTCGCGGCGCCGCAACCGGAAATTCTCAGCAGTGACCTGTCAGGCTTCGTGCTGGCACTCGCCGAATGGGGTGAGCGGGATGCGGGCAACTTGACATGGCTGGATGTGCCGCCCGCCGGGAAGCTGAAGGCGGCAACCGACATGTTGCTGCAACTGGGCGCACTCGACGATGGCGGCGGGCTGACAGCGCTGGGGGCCGAGATGGCGCGGCTACCCTTGTCGCCGCGCCTCGCGGCACTCGTGGCCGGGGCAGGTTCACCGGGGGAACGCGCGCTGGCGGCCGATATTGCGGCGCTGGCCGGGGAGCGCGGGATTGGCGGCAATTCCGCCGACATACGCGACCGGTTGGCACGCTTCCGGGCAGACAGGTCTCCGCGCGCGCGGACCCTGCAGCAGCAGGCCAAGTCCTGGGGCAAGGGGGCCGCGCCACAGGGAGATCTTGCGCGGTTGCTGTCTGAGGCCTGGCCGGACCAGATCGCGCGGGCCCGGCCCGGCAGTGCAGGCGTCTACCTGATGGCTTCTGGCCGGGCGGCCCGCCTTCCGGAGACGGACAGTCTCGCCAAATCCGAATGGCTTGTCGTCGCTGACCTGGGCGGGGCAAGCGGGCAGGCGCGGATCACGCTGGCCGCACCGCTCAGCGAAGCGGACGCCCTGGCCTGGGGCGGCGTGACAATAGAAGAGCGCGCGGACTTTGATCCGAAGACGGCGCGGTTTGCGGCCCGCCGTGTCAGGGCAATGGGCGCGATTGTCCTTTCGGAAGCGCCCCTGCCGAAGCCCGCCCCGAAAGTGGCGGCAAAGGCGATGCTGGATGCCGTGATGGCGGACGGTTTTGACGCCATTGGCGCAGGTCATGTCGTGGACGAGACGCTCGGACGTGTCGGTGTGCTTGAGCGCGCCGGGCTGGTGGAGCCGACAGGCATGACGAAAGCCGGATTGCGCGACAGCGCGGCAGACTGGCTGATGCCGTTGCTGAAGCGACAGGGCGCGCGCGTGCCCAGCGACGGCAAAGTGCGCGATGCGCTTGTCGATTCATTCGACTGGCAATTGCAGGATGCGTTGCGGCTATATGCGCCCCGGACGTTAACGCTGCCATGCGGGCAAATGGCTTCGGTGGACTATGTCGATCCGCGTGCGCCCCTCGTCTCGGCGCGGGCGCAGGCCTTCTATGGGCTGGCGACCCATCCATCGATTGCTTCGGGCCGGGTGCCGGTGACGGTCGAACTGCTGTCGCCGGGCATGAAACCGGCCGCCACGACGCAGGACCTGCCGCGCTTCTGGGACAATGGCTATCGCGACATGGCGAAGGATATGCGCGGGCGTTATCCCAAGCATGATTGGCCGGAACAGCCTGCAACGGCGCGGGCCCATGAGGGCCGGACAAAGAAAAGACTCTAGGCGGGAACAAACCGGTCCATGGGGGATTGAACCAAGTTGCTGGAGGCTATCATGAAAATCGCTCTTTACCTGTTTGCGCCGCTATTGCTGGCCGCGTGTGTGTCGCGTTCGGTTCCGCCCACCGCGTCGGTTGCTGAAGACGACATGGCTGTTGCACCGGATTGTTCGGAAGAACGTTTCGCCATCTATTTCGAAGAGGGCATGAGCGCCCTGTCGGACGAATCCGACGCTGTGGTCGATGCCGTATCTGATTCCTATGCACGCTGCGATCTCTACAAGATGGAGATCAGGGGGCATGCCGATGCCAGCGGAGACGCGGTGACGAACCAGGTCATTTCTGCGGCGCGGGCCGAAGCCGTGCTTGAGGCCCTGAAGACGCGCGGCGTCGATGCCGAACGGGTGCACCTTGTTGCGTATGGCGAACAGGATGCCGTCACGGCCAGCGGCGCCGAAGAGCCGCTCAACCGCAAGACCGAAGTCCGGCTCTTTCCGGAAAGCTGACCTAAAGCACTTCCGCATCATTTGACTCCATATCCAGCAGCTTTGAAGTAGTTCTGGCATTCGTCGGCTGAGTAGAGGTCGATGACCGAGGCGATTGCGTTGTGGAGGTCTTCGATTGTCCTCGCGCCGATCCGTCTGAG
>NZ_JBDNGN010000055.1:0-12375 GCF_041689225.1 Hyphomonas sp.
ACCGCCTACGCGCCCTTTACGCCCAGTGATTCCGGATAACGCTAGCACCCTCCGTATTACCGCGGCTGCTGGCACGGAGTTAGCCGGTGCTTCTCAAGGGGTACCGTCATCATTCGTCCCCCTTTTAGAGGTTTACAACCCGAAAGCCGTCATCCCTCACGCGGTGTCGCTCCATCAGGCTTTCGCCCATTGTGCAAGATTCCCCACTGCTGCCTCCCGTAGGAGTCTGGGCCGTGTCTCAGTCCCAGTGTGGCTGATCATCCTCTCAGACCAGCTATAGATCGTCGCCTTGGTAGGCCATTACCCTACCAACAAGCTAATCTAACGCGGGCCGATCTTTCACCGATAAATCTTTCCCCCGGAGGGCGTATACGGTATTACCACTCGTTTCCAAGAGCTATTCCGTAGTGAAAGGTACGTTCCCACGCGTTACTCACCCGTCTGCCACTATATCGTTCGACTTGCATGTGTTAAGCCTGCCGCCAGCGTTCGTTCTGAGCCAGAATCAAACTCTCAAGTTGAGTGTTGATCTGACGATCCGTCCTTTGGAATAAGGACGGCAACTGTTGCTATATAAGCATCAAGTAATTGCGTTCTTTGACGAGAAACCCTTAGTCACAAAGACCAGGTCGAAACCTGATCGATGGAAAAAGAATTTTCTCAAGAAACGCATCCGTCGTGATCGTTTGGACCGTAGCCGAAGCTCGTGTCCGCTAGCCGTCACGCCGCCTGCGTTTCTCTTCCTAATCTCTTACAATGTCAAACAGCTGGAACCGAAGTTCCGGTAGGCCATCCAGGGCGCTGCCCCTTCCGGAAGAGGCGGCTTATATGTGCCACCTAGCTCCCCGTCAACACCCTTTTTTGCGCCTTCTGCAGTCTTCGTGTTTGACCACGTTTTCTACTGAATTTTGGCACAAATGAAATCGTCGACCGTTGTGACGGCCTGCAAAATCAGGCATTTCGAAGAACCGCATATATAGCCGCTGTTCGGGTGAAATATCAAGAACTATTTCACTTAATTAGCAGCCCGTCTGCGGGGCCCGCTTTGGAAACCGTTAGGTCTCTGCAGCGGAGGCCGGGGAATACCCCCCTGATGCCGAAGCCGCAACCCCTTAAAACAGGGTTTCCGCAGAAAACGACACTTTTGTTGCAATCAGCCTAGTATTGCGCGGACAGATACGACTTCATCGCCTCTGCTTCGGCTTCTGTCTCGGCAATTTTCCATTTTACCAGATCGCCGATCGAGACAAATCCGATCACCTTTTCATTGCGCAGGACCGGCAAATGGCGAATCCGGCGGTCGGTCATCAGCTGCATGGCGTGATCAATCCGCATCGTGGAGGGCACCGTAACCACGTCGCGGGTCATCGCGTCTCCGACTTTCATCTCCAGCGCGGAGTGCCCGTGGCGGGCAACCTGGCGCACGATATCGCGTTCAGAAAGGACACCGATGATCGATTCGCCGGAATCCAGCGCGACGACCGCCCCGATTCGCCGCAAATCCAGCACCTTTGCGGCGGCGCCCAACGTATCCTCCGCTCCCACGGAGATGACTTCACGCCCCTTGTCGTTCAGAATCTGATCAATCGTCATGTAACATCCTCCAAGCCTCAATCGGTGTGTCCGATTTCTATTTGAAGTGACGATACCATACCCGGCGTGCGGAATCGATCAGGAACGCAAATCAGGCCTCGACGCCTTCCCGGCGCCAGACGAGGAAACGGAACACGAGGGCACCGGCAACGTATCCGCCGACATGGGCCTGCCAGGCGATTCCCGCCCCCAGCATGGACGGTCCGATGAAGGCCAGGATCAGGTTGGCGACCAGGAACACTACAGAACCGGCTATGAATGGCCGTGAGGCAAGACGCGGCTCTGCACCCTGCTGGGCCATCAGAACGACGCCGATCAGGCCCGACACGCCTCCGGACGCACCAATCGCCGGCTGCCCGATCGGATAGTTCGCGGCCAGGTGCGCCAACGACCCGCCGGCCACGCTCATGAAGAACAGGAAGAGGAACAGTTCGCAGCTCCGGTTGCGTCCACGACCTCGGGTCCGTTCGAGGTATTCGTATACCGGCTTTCCGACGCCGAGCAGCATGGCCGCGTTCAAGCCGACATGGACCCAGTCGCTGTGAACGAACGCAATCGTGAAGACCGGCGCGATGGCTGAGAAGGCATTTGAATAGGGTTCGGCAGCTCCCGGCGGCAGGCTGGCGCCCAGCCACCCCCAGAACCGCTTGGGAATCAGTGCCACGTTCCTCAGCAGGGCGTCCTGCAGTCCGGCGCTGAGCAACACCCTCCCCCCATGTGCAGCCAGCAGGACCAACGCCAGCGCCGTCACGCAGGGCGGCGCATTGATGATGGGCGGACGTCCGGGATTGCGGGCCATGCAGCCTCCTGAGGGGAATCACACTTCCCTCTATATAGACACGGCCGCGCACAATGGCAGGCTATGCCTGCGCCGCACCGGGGAATTCGGTCGCTGAATGCGAAAAGCCCCGCCGCGAACGACGGGGCTTTCCACAATGTCATTGCTATGTCGGTCTAGAACGCCTTGCGAACCGTCACGCCATACGTCTTGGGCTGGCTTGGATAGCCGCTGATCGATCCGGCTTGCGCCGTGGTCGGGAACGCCACCGTAACGTACTCATCATCAAAGATGTTGCGTCCCCAGAATGTCACGCCCAGGCCGCCTTCGGTCGTGAAGCCGGCCGACGCATTCCACGTGCTGATTTCGTGCTGGTCGTTGATGAGCGCCTGGTTGGCCGGATCATCGAAATAGTCCGTCGGGCTTTCATATTGCCAGTCTGCCCGCACGAATGCCGCAAGCGACTTCACATCGAAACTGTAGGTCGCCGACGTGGAGGTCGCTGTTTCCGGGATGTCGTATGGCTTCTTGCCGGACAGATCGAGCTCGTTCGATGCCGACAGCGGCAGGCTCGGGTCGATCTTGAAGCCCGTGCTGGTGAAGTCGTCATACACCGGATCCTGGAACGTGCCTGCAAACGTGAGCAGCAGGTTGTTGGTCACATTCCAAGACGCGTCCACTTCCAGGCCCTGAGTCGACTGCTTGCCAGCATTGGTCAGGTTGAAGCCTGTGCCGGAGAACGTGTTCGACTGGAACCCTTCGATGCTCTGATCGAACAGGGCGACGTTCACCGCAAACGAATCATAAGCCAGCTTCGCGCCGACTTCGAAGACGGTTGCATCTTCCGGTCCGGCAAATCGCGTTCCCACTGTCAGGTTGTTCACGGCCAGGCCGGCATCGCGGATCGGCGAGGAGCCCGGGCTGGTAACCGGAGATCCTGGCGTGAAGTCGCTCGAGAACGGGCGGCTGTCGCGCGAGAGGTTCCAGGACGTCGCCTTGAAGCCCGTGCCATACGACCCGTAGAGATTCAGGTTGTCGGTCGCATCATAGGCCAGCCGGAACGTGTAGGTCAGCTGGTCGTCCTTCGAATGGCCATCTTCCACCGTATTCGGGAAGTCCAGGAAGGGCGGCAGGAACTGCAACGGCTGGAGGCCGAGCAATGTGTTCTGCGCCGGATCCTGCACAGCGGCCTGAATGGCAGCAAAGGCAAGTGGGTTGGCACCGGCAAAGGCGGCAACCTGCGCCGGATCGGTGGCGTCGACGCTATAGCCAGCCAGCGTCTGTGCAAAGCCGATGGCAACAAGGTCGAGGCCCGAGAACACATCGGTGCTCACGATATTGCCGAACGCATCCTTCTCGTCCTCAGTATAGTTGAGGCCGACGGTCGCCGTCAGGCGGTCCGTGGCGTGCCAGTCAACCGTGCCGAAGATCGACCAGGCTGTGTTGTCCTGACCGAATTCTTCGGTGAGGCCTTGTCCCGCCTGCCCGAAGACAAGCCCGACAGGCAGGCTGAGTGCGCCTTCAACCAGGTCCAGCGCACCGCCGGACAGGACGTCGGCATAGCCGCGGAAATCCGCGCCGTAATAGAGTTCATTCTTGATCGCGACGGTTTCATCGAAATAGAAGCCACCGACCATCCAATCGACCGGGCCGTCGCCGGTCGACGTGAGCCGGACTTCCTGCGTGAAAGTCTCGATGTCTGTCGCATTAAAGTTCCGGCGGAGCAGGTCTGCGCTCGTGAAGTCGGAATCGGCGTTCTGCTCAAGATCGGACTCGCGATAGGCCGTGATCGACGTGAGCGTCATGTTGCCGAGGTCGAAGTCGCCCTGGAGCGACAGGCCACCATTGTCGATATTGTTGGTCGAGCCGAAATTGTACGCCACTTTGTAAGACGTTGGATCCTCGGGCACGACTTGGCCGCCCAGCAAGTTGACGACAGCGCCCGTCGGGCCGTTCACGTCATTCGCAGCCGCGCAGCACAGCTCGTCGATCGTGTCATAGTCACCGATCAGGCGGAACGACATGTTCTCACTCGGTTCGAACAACAGCTCGCCGCGCAGGCCATAACGGTTGCGCTCATTGGTGTCCTGGCCAGAGCCGATGTCTTCGATATAGCCGTCGCGTGTATTGTAGCTGCCGCCCAAGCTGAACGCGAGCGTGTCGCTGATCGGTCCGGTAACATAGGCCTTGGCACGATAGCCATTATAGTTGCTGACAGTGCCTTCAACATTGCCACCGAGTTCGAAGGACGGCTTCTTGGTAATCACCGAGATGACACCGGCTGAGGCGTTCTTGCCGAACAGTGTCGACTGAGGCCCGCGCAGCACTTCGACGCGCTCGATGTTCGGCAGGTCCGAAATCTGCGACGCCGACCGCGACCGGTACACACCATCGATGAACACGCCGACCGATGGCTCGATACCGGCATTGTTTGCGCCGTTGCCGAAGCCACGGATCACGAAGTTCGTGTTGGATGACGACTGGAGCTGGCCGACGCTAAGCGATGGCACGAGGGACTGGAGATCGTTGAGATCGAGAATTTGGGCTTTCGCGATGACGCTTTCATCAACCACCGAAACGGCGACCGGGACGTCCTGGAGCGTTTGCTCCCGCTTCGTCGCCGTGATCGTCACGGTCTGCAGCGTACGCGGTGATTCGTCGTCTGCTTCCTGCGCTATAGCGGGCATGGCGGCACTCGCAATGGCAGCAAAGCCGACGCCGAGGCAAAGGGCGGTTTTCAGATTCGAACGCGCAGGGGCGCGTAGAGGTGTCTTGGACACTCGGTATTCTCCCTAGGAATTTGTAGTCAAGTTTGAGAGGACGCCGCGAGATTCACGGCAGCGGATAGGTAACGGTATGCTAAGGACTAACGGAGACGTAATTCTACGCAAGACCTCCACGGCAAAATTTCCGTCCTGACGTTGCGTCCGCATCGGGGCGCGGCCGTCAGGTATCCTGACATCCACCCCGAGCGGGTGGTCGCGGTGTTTCGACTTGGTACGATCTGGCAGATCCGGACAGCCTGCGGGTGACACCGGTGCCCGGCGCGCAATCCTTTTTAGGCGAATTTCGCGCCTGCGAGGCCTGCTTTTCCCCAAACACATGACCCTGCATCTGGAATGGATATTGCGACTGCCTATGCTGGACGGTCCGGAGCGGACCAAATCATTATGGAGACAGCCTGTCATGCAAGACCGGTCTATACACCCAAACACCCGGATACTGATCGACGCATGGCGCAGGATGAGCCGAGGGCAGGACTCGAATGCGGTCGATGACCCGCGTGTGGCCGAACACCCGGGCCTGATCACGCAGTTGTTTGTCGTACAGCACAGCAAGGACAATGGCTGGCGGTTCCGCACAGCAGGACAGGGCATGTCCGACCTGCTCGGTCGCGACCTGACCAATCATGACTTCCTGGAACTCTGGAGCGGACCCGACCGGTTCATGATGACCCATTTCATGGAAGCAATTCGCTATGACGGCGCCCCGGGCATCGTCCGCGGTCGCTGCGAAACTCTGGCCGGCCAGCGCGTGGAAGTCGAGATCACCCTGATGCCGCTGGTGCGTCCGGGGGGGCAGACCGACACGCCCCGCCTCCTCGGCCTCTACCAGACGCTCGGCGGCGAACCCATGCTGAAAGGGCGTCCGATCTGGCGCCACCGCATCTCGATGCTGGTGCCGCCAGACACCCGGATGGAAGGCCCGCAATTGCGCCTCGTTACCACGAACGCCTGACCTCAGGCCGGCGTGAGGGTTTCCTCGCGCGCAAGGGCGGGTTTTCCGAGCATCATGTCGGCCGCTTTCTCGGCCACCATGATGGTCGGCGCGTTCGTGTTCCCACCGACGAGTGTCGGCATCACCGACGCATCGACAACACGCAGCCCGTCCACGCCGCGCACACGCAGCTGGCCGTCGACCGGGCTCGCATCGCTGGTCCCCATCGCGACCGTGCCGACAGGGTGATAGATCGTCTCTCCGGTCCGGCGGATGAAGGCGTCGATATCCTCGTCGGTCACGACACTCGTCCCCGGCATGATCTCGGAACCGCGCAACGCGTTCAGCGCCGACTGGCCACACACATCCCGCACCATTTTCACGGCCTCGCGCATCGCCCGGCGGTCTTCCTCCGCCGCAAGGTAGTTGGGGTCGATGGCCGGATGCGCGAACGGGTCAGCGGACGCGAGGCAAATCGTGCCCCGGCTCTCGGGACGCAGCTGGCAGGCATGAACGGTAAAGCCGTCCTTCTGTGGATCGTGATTGCCATGGTCCATCATGATCGCATTTACCAGGTGCAACTGGATGTCCGGCATCGACAGGCCTTCGCGCGAATTGATGAACGCGCCCGCCTGCAGGAAATTGTCCGCCCCGGCGCCGGTCTGGTTGAACAGGTACTGAAGTCCCACGCCAATTTTCTTGAGACCTTTCTGCTGCGAATAGGCCGACACGGGCTGGGTCATCTCATGGATCACCGTCACATCCAGGTGGTCCTGGAGGTTCTGGCCGATACCGGGCGACTTCACCTTCGCCTTGATACCGAACCGGTCGAGATGTTCCGGATTGCCGATCCCGGACAGCATCAGGATTTGCGGCGACTGGACGGCCCCGGCGCAGACAACGACTTCCTTGTCGGCACGGATCACCTGGGTCAGCGCGCCCTTGCCTTCGACGACTTCAACGCCCGTCGCGCGCCCGTTCTCGATCAGCACGCGTGTTACCAGCCCGGTCGAGATAACCGTCAGGTTCGGTCTGACGCCTTCGATCGGACGCAGGTAACCGTATGAGGCGCTCCAGCGCTCGCCCTTGTGAATCGTTCGCTGGTAGCGGCCGAAGCCTTCCTGCTGGGCGCCGTTGAAATCATCGGTGAGCTTGAATCCCGCCTGTTCTCCTGCCTGGACAAAGGCCCGGTAGATTGGGCTCGACATCGGGCTTTCCGATACACGCAGCGGACCCGCCCCGCCATGGAACGTGCTGTCGCCGGACTCGTGCGCTTCCGACCGTTTGAAATAGGGCAATACGTCGGCAAAGCTCCAGCCCGTCAGCCCCATCTGGGACCATTGGTCATAATCGCCCGCATGCCCGCGGATATAGACCATGCCGTTGATCGAGGACGATCCACCCCAGCCCTTGCCCCGGGGCCAGTAGAGCTTGCGCCCGTTCATGTGCTTTTGGGCTTCGGTGTAGAAACCCCAATTATGATCATTGGCCTGCTTGATCAGGCTGCCGACACCGGCCGGCATCCGGATCATCAGCGAATTGTCTTTCTTGCCCGCTTCGATCAGACACACCTTTATGGCGGGATCCGCCGAGAGGCGGTTCGCGAGCGTGCATCCGGCACTGCCAGCGCCAACGATGACATAATCATAAGTTTCCATGGAATGCGGCTCCGGCCCGATTGGATAATGAATGACGCGCCCGGAACCCGCGTTCCGGCCTGCCTCGACAACACTTTGTGAACCTAAAACGCCTAAGTAAAGCGTTCACGGTGGGACAAGCGCGGGAATTCCGGGCTTTCGTGAGCAGCACATGACCGGTCCGCGCAGCTCAGCGGTCAGCAACAGTCCGCTGGTAAATCCTGACAAGGACCGGCGCCTCTACAAGCGCGTCGCCCTGAGTCTTGCCGGTCGCGTCATCGATGACGACGGCGTCGACCACGAGATGACGAGAATCGACATTTCCTGCTCCGGGGCGATGATCCGGTCGGACTACCGCCCCGAAGCCGGTGCCCAGGTGATTTGCTATTTTAACGAACTCGGACGCGTCGCCGCGACGGTCATTCGCGCGACCCCGACGGGCTTTGCGGCGCATTTCCGGATCGTGCAGCACAAGCGTGAAAAGCTGGCCGACCGCCTGAGCTGGCTTCTCAACAAGGACAGGCTCGACCTCACTGATGACCGGAACGGGTCCAGGGCCTTCCGGCGGCGGGCCCGCACTTCTGACGCTGGATAACGGCCGCGAGATCAAGTGCCGCGTCCTCGACATTTCGCTCACCGGCGCCAGCTTCGAGGCCGAACGCGCGACACCCATGGTGGGCGACACGGTGTTTGCCGGCAATGTGCGCGGCGAGGTCGTCAGCGTGACCGGCAAGATTTTCGCGATCCGCTACCTGCGCCAGTAACTCGGTCAGTCGATACGCTTCACGCTGTCGCGGTGCTTCTTCCAGTTCTCGACATAGTGTAGCGCCGACATTTTCAGCATCTGCACCTGTGGCTCCGACAGTGTCTTTACCACTTTTCCCGGCGATCCCATCACCAGCGAATTGTCCGGGATCTCCTTGCCTTCGGGGATCAGCGTATGCGCCCCGATGATGCAGTTCTTACCGATCCTCGCATTGTTGAGGATCGTCGAACCGATGCCGATCAGTGTCTCGTCGCCGATCGTGCAGCCATGCAGCATCACCATATGGCCCACCGTCACGTCCCGGCCGATGGTCAGCGGCGCGCCCACATCGGTGTGCAGCACGCTACCATCCTGGATATTGGTGTTTTCGCCAATCGTGATCGGGTCATTGTCGCCGCGCAGGACGGCGCCATACCAGACAGAGGCGTTCTCCTTCAGGATCACGTTGCCCATAACTCGGGCATTTTCGGCCACCCAGTAGTTTCCGCTCGCCGGCAGCTGGGGTCGGGCCTCTCCGATCTGGTAGATTGCCATGATTATTCGTCCTCTCATTTCGCCTGCGGAATATCGCCTAAAGGGTTTGATAACCCTGCTAGAGTTTAATCAACAACAGATTCGGACGTGGAGACGGTCATAAACAGACCCAGTCGCACCTCGCCGCCGGAACCGCATGTTTCCGGACTGGCCACGCCGCCCACAGGGCGGTCCCCCCATCTGCCCCCGTTTTTCGCCAAGCCGTCCGCAATTCTGCTGACGGCTTTTTTTCTGCCTGGAACCAAGGAGTCCTCCCATGGGTAAACGCAACGCCGCCAAGCGAATGAAGACAGCATCAGAGGTAAAAGCCACTGCCTGGATTCAGGATGCCGGTCGCGGCCAGCCGCCCCTTCTCCACGCGATTGAGGGCGGCCGAAGCTGGCATCCCGACGATGCAGATACCCGAAAGCGAAAGCCGACGGCCGCAGAGCCTGACCGCACCCAGCGCTACCAGAAAACCGTCAAGCCCCGGTCGGAAAACCAGGCCCAGCTGATGAAGGCCATGGACACCTATGCCCTCGTCGCCGCGCTCGGCCCCGCCGGCACGGGCAAGACCTATCTCGCCGTCTGCAAGGCGGTCGAGGCCCTGCAGGCGGGCAAGGTCGCCCGCATCATCCTGTCGCGTCCCGCCGTCGAGGCCGGCGAACAGATCGGTTTCCTGCCCGGCGCCATGGAAGACAAGCTCGCCCCCTACCTGCGCCCACTCTACGACGCCCTGTCCGACCGGCTCTCGCCGGCCCAGCTGAAACACATGCTGTCGGAGGGCGTGATCGAGATCGCCCCCATCGGCTTCATGCGCGGGCGCACGCTCAACAATGCCTTTATCGTCGTCGATGAGGCACAGAACTGCACCTATACGCAGATCAAGATGCTGCTCACCCGGCTTGGCTGGCACTCCACGATGGTGATCACGGGCGACCCGGCCCAGACCGACCTGCTGCCAGAATTCTCCGGCCTCGCCAATGCCGCCGAACGGCTCGAGAAACTGGCCGGCGCCGCCGTTATCCGTCTCGAAGGCGCCGACGTCGTCCGCCACCCCCTCGTGCAGGAAATGCTCGAAGTCCTCTAGGCCAACCGATCCCCTGCCCCAGCCCGTCCGGGACACCGGGCGGGCTTTTTCCTGGCTCGGCATCAGGGCCGCTCACCAGATTGTCATTCACAATCTCGCCCGCGCCCTTACATGTATGCCCAACGCGCAATGCTGCCGCTGGAGGAATAAACATGAGCGACCCGACCTACACGCCGCCGAAAGTCTGGACATGGGACAAGGAAAGCGGGGGCCGGTTCGCCGCCATCAACCGCCCGATCGCCGGCCCGACCCACGACAAGGAACTGCCCGTCGGCAAGCATCCCTTCCAGCTCTATTCGCTTGGCACGCCGAACGGCGTGAAAGTCACGATCATGTTCGAGGAACTCCTCGCTGCAGGTCACACTGACGCCGAATATGACGCCTGGCTGATCAATATCGGCGAAGGCCAGCAATTCGGTTCCGGCTTTGTCGCCATCAACCCGAATTCCAAGATCCCGGCCTTGATGGACCATTCCACCAATCCGCCGACCCGTATTTTCGAATCCGGCGCCATGCTGATCTATCTCGCGGAAAAGTTCGGCGCTTTCCTGCCGACACAAAACGCCCAGCGCGCCGAAACGCTCAGCTGGCTGATGTGGCAGATGGGCGCCACGCCCTTCCTCGGCGGCGGCTTCGGCCACTTCTACGCCTACGCGCCGGAGAAATACGAATACCCGATTAACCGCTACGCCATGGAAGTGAAGCGCCAGCTCGACGTGCTCGACCGTCAGCTCAAGGACAATGAATACATTGCCGGCGCCGACTACACGATTGCCGACATGGCGATCTGGCCCTGGTATGGCGCGCTCGTCACCGGCGCGGTCTATGATGCGGGCGAGTTCCTGCAGGTGCAGGACTACACAAACGTCATCCGCTGGATGAAACAGGTCGGTGCCCGCCCCGCCGTTGGGTGCGGCAAGATGGTCAACCGCACCTTCGGCAAGCCGGAATCGCAATTGCGCGAACGCCACGATGCCAGCGACTTCGACACGAAGACGCAAGACAAGCTCGAACCGCAGAGCTAGCCTCCCGGCCCTCTCTCTCCTATGGACGGGAGAGGGCCACTCCACCCGGACTGCCCCCTGACCCGGCCACAGGAGCGGCACCATGTCCCCCGACCTCATCCTCACCCTGTTCGACCGCGTCGGCGTGTTCGTCTTCGCCATTTCCGGCGGCATCGTCGCCGTGCGCAAGGACATGGACCTGTTTGGCGTCGTCGTGCTCGCCTTCCTGCCCGCCATTGGCGGCGGCACGCTGCGCGACCTTATCCTGGATCAACCCATCTTCTGGCTGTCAGACACGCCGACCCTGCTGCTCGCGCTGGCGGGCGGGCTGACCGCTTATGTGTTTCACCGCTTCCTGGAAAACTTCCGTCCCCTGCGCTGGGCCGATGCGTTCGGCATGTCGCTGTTCGCGGTCACCGGCGCGGCCAAGGCGATGAGCCTCGACCACGGCCTCGCCGTCGTGCTCATCATGGGCGCCCTCACCGCCAGCGCCGGCGGCCTGATGCGCGATGTCGTCGCCAATGAGGAACCGCTGCTCCTGAAGAAAGACATCTACGCCACCGCCGCCCTGCTCGGCGCGGGTGTCTATTTCAGCCTCGCCACTTGGGGCCTGCCCGAAACCAGCGCCTTCATCGGCGGCCTCGCCGCCGCCTTTACCCTCCGCGCCCTGGCCATCATCTTCCAGCTGTCGTTGCCGAAATCGCCGTTTTGAGGGGAAACGGGTCTTGTCTCATTCAAGGTGTGTGGAGGACAGCTCTAACGTCCGGCCGTGTCCGCTTCGGGTCATTAGCAGTCATTAGCTTCATGAGATTTGACGGCGATTATTGGCCCTTCTTCTTCGTTGGGTCCAAATCGTCTGACGGCAACTCTCGGCAGCAAAGCAGTCGTTAAATAAGCTAGAAAACTGTCGATTTGAACGATGGCGAAGTACTCCAGTCACATACACGTTAGGCTATATTGTCAGCGCTTGTACGGCGCAGGCGTGGCAGGAGGGCTGCATCCCTTTTGCAGGCCAATTTCTTTCAAGAAAGTGCGTCGCTCGAAGCCTTTCCTGTAGGCGTCTTCTTGCGAACGCTGGTGCGTGGGCGCGCCGGATTTTTTTCGAACAATGCCACTTAATGGTGCTGTCAAAGGAATGCAGGGCGGCCTCGACCTCTCTTCTTTTCGCTTGCATTTGAAGCGAAAAGAAGAGTTGCATTTGGAGTTCCAGGATACCCTGGGAATAACTCAATTCACTGAGTAATCCCAAAGTTCGTTTCCTCTGACAAAGCCCTCTC
>NZ_JBDNGN010000056.1:0-29550 GCF_041689225.1 Hyphomonas sp.
CAGTTCGCCGACGCCATCCTTGCATTCATGCGTGAAACCATCCCGCAGGAATGGAAGAAATTCCGCGACAAGGTCTCAGACAACTTCCGCGTCATAACCCACGAGAACTTTCGGGTTTTGGAGTAGAAGCTGTATAACATATTCGAAAACACGCGATTTTAAATCGCAATCTGCGGCGTGTGCGCTATAGTTGCGCATGGCAAAGCGCGCCTACGGCAGAGGAAAGTGTGGACATGGCAAAGCTCAAAGTGAACGGAAAATCGCATACCGTTGATGTGGAAGATGACACTCCGCTTCTCTGGGTGCTGCGCGACCATATCGGCCTGACAGGCGCAAAGTATGGCTGTGGAATTGCCCAGTGCGGCTCCTGCACAGTCCACATCGATGGCGTTGCCGTCCGGTCCTGTGTCTATCCTCTCGGCGCGCTCTCGGGCGAAGAAGAAATCACGACGATTGAAGGTTTGTCAGAGGGGGCCAGTCATCCGGTCCAGCAGGCATGGGCCGAACTGGACGTGCCGCAGTGCGGTTACTGCCAGCCAGGCATGATCATGGCCGTCGCAAGCCTGCTCAATACCAATCCAAATCCTACTGACGAAGACATCGACGCCGAGATCACCAATATCTGCCGTTGTGGAACTTTCGTCCGCGTGCGCGAAGGCATTCACCTCGCCAAGACAAAGAAAGCCTGAGGCAGAGACCATGACAGAGCTACTCAACCTTTCCCGCCGCAAGTTTATCATCGCCACCGGCGCCACTGGTCTCACCATCGGCGTCCTTGCCGCCTGCTCAAAGAAGCCGGGCGAGCCCGATTATTCGGGCATGGAGCCAAACCCGGAAGTGAACGCGTGGGTCCACATCGACCTTGACGACACGGTCACGGTGCGCATCGCGCGCTCAGAAATGGGCCAAGGCACCCTGACCGGCCTCGCCCAACTGGTTGCCGAGGAACTCGAGTGCGACTGGGCGAAGGTCACGACTGAATACCCGACGCCTGGCCAGAACCTTGCCCGTGACCGCGTCTGGGGCGATTTCTCCACCGGCGGCAGCAGCGGCATTCGCCGCTCGCATCAATACGTCCGCGAAGGCGCAGCTGCGGCCCGCATCATGCTGGTCGAAGCCGCCGCCAAGGAATGGGGCGTTCCGGTCACCGAATGCACTGTGTCCAAGGGTGTGGTCTCGCTCAAGGGATCAAAGAAGACACTTACTTATGGCAAGCTCGCCTCTGCAGCGGCACAACTCGCGCCCCCGCTCGAGGTAACCCTCAAGGATCCGAAGGACTGGACTATCATCGGCCAGCCCAAGCTGCGCCTCGACACCGCCGACAAGCTCACGGGCGCACAAATATACGGCTCCGATGTCAAACTCGACGGCATGTTGACGGCCTCCATCCGGCAGTCACCGCAGATTGGCGGCAAGGTGAAGAGCTTTGACGCCGCCGCTGTCACTTCCATGCCCGGCGTGAAGAAGGTCGTACAGGTGGGCGACGATGCGGTCGCCGTAGTCGCCGATACATGGTGGCGCGCCAACAAGGCCGTCCTTGCCCTACCCGTGGAATGGGAAGATGGCGTGGCGTTTTCCAGCGCCGAATTCGAGACCGAACTTGATGATGGCCTAACATCCGATGATGCGTTCACCGGCAACGAGGCGGGTGACATCGCCCCGGCCTTTGCCAATGCGGCCAAAATCGTCGAAGCCACCTATAATATGCCGTTCCAGAACCACGCGCCGATGGAGCCGATGAACGCTACCGCGATCTGGACTCCCGAAAAGTGCGAAGTCTGGTGCCCCACTCAGAATGGTGAAGCAGCGCTTGCTGCGGCTGCCGATGCTGCCGGTCTCCCGATTGAACAATGCGACGTTTACAAGCTTCTCCTCGGCGGAGGGTTCGGCCGGCGGGGCATGTCGGACTATGTCAGCCAGGCTGTCAAAATCGCAAAGCAGATGCCCGGCACGCCCATAAAGCTGCAATGGTCACGCGAAGAGGACATGCTTCATGGCTTCTTCCACCCGACCACGAAAGCAAAGGCGCGTGGCGCACTCGATGCAAACGGCAATCTCACCGGACTGCACATCCGCATTTCGGGCCAGTCCATTCTCGCGGCGCTGATGCCACAGGCGCTCGCCAACGGTATGGACTTCGCCACTTTCCAGGGACTCCTGCCATCCGGCGTTGACGCCCGTGTCGAAGACCAGACGCTCAAGTACACGTTTGACAATCTCCTCGTCGACCATGCCATGCGCAACCCACCCGTGCGCCCAGGATTTTGGCGCGGCGTGAATGCCAACCAAAATGCGATTTACCTGGAATGTTTCATGGACGAGCTGGCCCATGCAGCGGGCCGCGATCCGTTGGAATTCCGTCTCGCCCACCTGAAAGACAGCCCCAATTCGCAAGCCGTTCTCAAGGCCGTCGCCGAGAAATCCGGCTGGGGATCGGATGACGGGAAGTCACGCGGCCTTTGTAACTTCTACTCCTTCGGTTCCTATACCGCCGCCTGTGCCGAAGTCACCGTCGACGACGACGGAAACCTCAAGATTGACCGAATCGTCGCGGCGACGGATCCAGGCTACGCAGTCAATCCGCAACAGGTCGAAGCCCAAGTGCAGGGTTCGTTCGTGTACGGCCTGTCCGCCATGCTTTACGGCGAAATCACCTTCGAAAATGGCGTTGCCCAGCAGAAGAATTTCGACACGTTCAATTCCATGCGCATTTCCGAAATGCCCAAGGTTGAAACCCTGGTCATGCCGTCCGGTGGTTTCTGGGGCGGGGTTGGCGAGCCAACCATCGCTGTGGCGGCCCCGGCTGTGCTCAACGCGATCTATGCAGCGACCGGCAAGCGTGTCCGCCAACTGCCCATCAAGGACCAGAACCTGCGGGACGTCTGAGATTGATGTTTGCACGATCATGCCTGCTGGTTGCCCCCCTGCTCCTTGCAGTAGCGTGCCAGCGGGCCCCCGTTCTCTCCTCGATTGAACAGTCTGTCACCGACGCAAGCCGGTTGACCGAGGCTGCGTCGCTCGCCGCAACGTGTTCGGGGTGCCATGCCGGGCCGGGCACGGGCGTGCCAAGCCTCGACCGGATGGATGCCGGGACGCTTTCCGCGCGACTTGCCTTTTACAAGACCGACGCAGACGGCACGACCGTGATGCACCGCATTGCGCGTGGCTATTCACAGGCGCAAGTCGACGCCATCGGCCAGTATCTCGGCGCGGAGAGCATTGATGAGTGAGCCCGGTTTTCCAGTTGATAGAAGACGCCTCATGGCGGGCATCGGCGCACTCGCCGGGACAAACCTCCTGCCCTTGTCCGCCTTCGCGCAAACCCGCGCCCGTGTCACTATCATCGGCGGCGGTTTCGGCGGCGCCACGGCGGCACGCATGCTGCGCGACCTCCTGCCATCGGCCAGAATCACATTGCTGGAGCCCAATGCCACCTATACGGCCTGCCCGTTTAGCAACCTGGTGATCGGCGGGACACGATCGATCACCGATCAGCACTTCTCTTATGATGCGCTCAGCCTTTCCGGGATCACCGTCATCCCCGAACACGCCACGGACGTCGATCCCGTCGCCAGGGTGGTGACTTGTGGCGATGGGCGCACCCTGGCCTACGACCGGCTGATCCTCTCGCCCGGAATCGACTTCCGCTGGAACGCGATTGAAGGCTACGACGCTGCCGCAGTGGATCGCATGCCGCATGCCTGGAAGGCCGGGCCGGGCACACTCCGCCTGCGCGACCAGCTCTTGGCGATGGAAGATGGCGGCCTCGTCGTGATGTCTGTCCCCGCGCCTCCTTTCCGCTGCCCGCCCGGCCCCTACGAACGCGCCAGCCTCATCGCAAACTACCTCAAAAATCACAAGCCGAGCTCCAGGCTTCTCATCCTCGACAGCCAGGACGCTTTCTCAAAGATGCCGCTCTTCAAGGAGGCATGGGAAAGGCACTATCCCGACCACCTGGAATGGCGCGCGGCGTCGCAGGACGGGCGCGTCATCTGCGTCGATCCGAGCTCGCTCACCCTGTCCACAGACTTCGAGGACATTCGTGCCGATGTGGCCAACGTCATCCCGCCCCAGAAGGCCGGCGAGATTGCAGAGCGCGCGGGCGTTGCCGATGCCACCGGCTGGTGCCCGATCGACGCAACCAGCTTCGAGTCCGTGCTCCAGCCTGGCATCCACGTCATCGGCGACGCGACCATTGCCGCCCCGATGCCGAAATCTGCCTTCTCGGCAAACCTGCAGGCCAAGGTTTGCGCCATCGCCGTTGCGCGACTCCTGTCCGCAATGGACGCCCAGCCAACCGTACTGGCCAATACCTGTTATTCCTTCATCACCCCAGACGAAGCCGTCTCGATTGCTGGCGTCTACTCCAACGCGGGCGGAAAGTTCACAAACATTGATGGTGCGGGTGGTCTCAGTCAGCTCGGCGCAGGCGCTGACGTCCGCAAGGCTGAAGCCGCACAGGCGGAAGCGTGGTTCGGCGCCATCACTGGAGAGGCCTTCGGATGATACGGGATGGCATGACCGCTATCCTTGCCTGCCTGCTGACAGTTGCGTGCACGCCAGAAAGTTCGCGCCTCGTTTCACCGAACCAGATTGATGGCGACTCGATCCCCCTTCCGCTTGTAGACACGATAGCTGACGCCGCGCACGGCGAGACCCTCTTCGTCGCCCGCGACGGGGGGCATTGTGTACTCTGCCACCAGATCGTCGGCCTTGATGCGGAATTCCAGGGAGATGTCGGTCCCGCTCTTACGGGAATTGGTGCACGTCTGTCGCCAGGCCAGCTGCGCCTGCGCGTGGTTGACTATGAGCAAGTGCGGCCCAGTGTTCTGATGCCTTCCTACTACCGCACTCAAGACCTATATCAGGTATCGAACGCGTATGAGGGCAAGCCGGTCCTTTCCGCTGAAGATGTGGAAGACCTCGTCGCCTATCTGTCGTCGCTAAAGGAACCCGATGCCTGACCATCCCGCCCAGCCACCGATGATGTTCAGTCGCCGCTCCCTCATCCGATTGGGTACCGGCAGCGTGCTGATCGCCGCAACGCCGTTGCCGGTCTTTGCGACCCCCAATGATGTAAAGGCCGCCCAGCAGGAATTGTTCGGCAGCCGCGTGATCCGCGAGGGTCGCGTCACGCTCAAGCTCCCCGCCATTGCCGAGAACGGCTATTCGGTGCCCTTTTCTGTCGAGGTCGACAGCCCGATGACGGAGGACGATCATGTGCGCCAGATCGCGATCTTCTCGCCGCGCAACCCCATTGCAAATGTCGCCCGGTTCCAGCTTGGCCCCCGCGCGGGACGATCTGCCGTAACAACCCGTGTCCGCCTTGGCGGCACGCAGGCCGTTCAGGCTGTCGCCGAGATGAGTGATGGCAGCCTCTGGTCCGGTAGTGCGCGGACTGTCGTCACACTCGCCGCCTGCGTGGTGCTCTGATGGCCAGTATTCGCCTCTCCGTCCCGAAGACCGCCATGAAGGGCGAAATCATTGAACTCAAGGCGCTGATCCAGCACCCGATGGAGAGTGGCTATCGGCGTGGTTCGCGCGGCGAACAAATTCCGCGCAATATCATCACACGGTTCGAATGCCTGTATGATGGCGAAGTAGTCTTCTCGGCCGACTTCCACCCGGCCATTGCCGCTGATCCCTTTCTCACATTTTACACGCGAGCGGTTGGGTCTGGAACCTTGGCGTTCCGCTGGACCGATCAGCACGGCGAAATGTGGAGCGACTCCGCAACCCTGACGGTCACATGATCCGGCTATCCCTTGCCCTAGTTTTTGCTGCACTGCTTGCGGCATGCAGCCCGGCGCCGACCGCAGGGACGGATAGTCCCGCTGGCAATGTTCGGTCGGGCTACACCTTTCTCACCGCCGAAACACAAGCCATGCAGGACGACAGCTTCGCCAATCCAGGCTTTCTCTGGGTCGACCGGGGGGCCGCTCTCTTCGAAGCCCGGTTGAACCACGCGCCGTCCTGCGCGTCTTGCCATACGACGGGCCTGGCCGGAATCGCTGCCACCTATCCCGCCATCGACGAGGCGTCTGGCGACCTGCTCAACCTGGAAGGCCGCATCAACCAATGCCGCGTCCGCCACCAGAACCTGCCCGCGCTGGACTTTGAAAGCGACGACCTGCTCGCCCTGACCGCCTTCATCGCCAACCAGTCCGCGGGCATGCCCGTTTCAGTCTCCACCGATGGCGCCGCTGCCCCACACTACCGGAATGGACGCGACTATTTCTTTACCCGCCGGGGACAGTTCAACCTCTCCTGTCACCAATGCCACGACAAAAACGCAGGCAAGCGACTGCGAGGCGACACGATCAGCCAAGGCCACGGCAATGGCTTTCCGGCCTATCGCCTCGAATGGCAGACGCTCGGCTCGCTCCAGAGACGCATCCGCGATTGCGATTCTGGCGTTCGCGCCGAGCCCAAGGCATTCGGAGATCCAACTTATATCGATCTCGAACTTTACCTGAGTTCCAGAGCCAGCGGTCTGGATGTGGAAAGCCCGGCTATCCGCCGTTGACTACTTATCGATTGCATCACGAGGGCCGCGCAACTCCCAAAGTGCGCGCCGAATTCAAGCGCTCATCAACTGCAAGTGATATCCATGTCGTCATGCTCGCTGGAAATGATGGCGCGCGCCGTCTCGTAGACTTCAGGCGTCATCAGCGCTTTCAGTTCGCAGGCATTGAATCCTTCTGACGGAAACAGCGATACGTTCCGCCGGGCCTCGCGGGCGACTTCTTTGTCTCCAACCTTTTCGGCAGACAGTGCCCGGACAAGTTCGTTCCAGGCGAACAGGCCGGTCTTCTCGATGTTTTTCGCATGGTTGAAGGCTCCAACGAAATCGCCATCGCGGAGGTAGGTGAAGCCTTTGTTCTCAGCCGATCCGCTTTGCTGGTTCTCGGTCTGACCGAGCGCGACTCTCAGGGCAATTGCCTTGTCGAGGCACGCGCGCGTGAGTTTCATCAAATGTGACCCGTCGCCCGAATCACCTGCACCACACACCCGCTCGGCAAGCGCCCGCGCGGAATCGATGCCTGCATCCGTTGGCAAGTCAGCCGTCGTAATCAACACGGTGCCGAGCCCGTGAAAGGCGTTCATCTGAATCGTTTGCTCGGCCGGGTCTGGCGTGTCGTCTGCTGCCGGATCGACACGATTGAGCGCCAGCGAATAGTCGCTGAGCGCTTCTCGCGTCCGGCCCAGTTTACGATTGCACTGGGCGCGCCAGTAGAGCGGCTGTAGACCAAGTTCATCGTCGCTGCCGATCTTGCCGACCATGGCGTCCACCGCCTGGCAGTCAGCCAATGTGTAGCTCGAACGTGGCGACGACGCATCGATGAAGCTGATCCAGGCGAGCCCGGTCTGCGCAAGCGAGCGCAAGGCCGGATCGGCCAAGGCCGAATTGAACGAGTTCTGCGCCGATTTGAGCTGTTCCGGCAATCCGGCGTCACCCTTCTTGATTTGCGCTCCGCTGCGTTCCCAGGCCAGCAGGCCGGCAGCACCTTTCAGCAGTGCACTTTCGGCACTGTCGCCTGGTCTGGCGGATTGTATCTCGATCAGTCGCTCATCCGCGAGAGAGTGACGACCGCGCTCGAGATAGCCCATGACCGCTGGCAGGATCTTGTCGCGCGCCTGCCCGCTCACGGACCCGGCGTACATCTGACGCATTTCGTCATACGCCCGACGAATGGCCGCTTCCTGTGCGGCCACCCGATTGTTCTGCTGGTCAATGTCGCGCCGCATCGTGAACGCGTGTTTTTCGAGACGATCGGAATCAGCCGTCAGGCGTTCGGATTTCACCGACAGATCTTCGGCAACGACATAGTAGTACACACCAAGCCCGGCGGACATCATGACCACGAGGACCAACGTCGTAATGCCCGCGATGAGGATTTGTCTCTGGCCGCGCTGTTCACGCGATACGAGATCGATCAATTGCCGTTCGGCGGAGTCCGACATGGTGTCTGTCCTATGCTACAATTGAACCAACCATGTCCAACAAAAGGCTACGCTTTTTCTTGCTCGCACACTGGAGCTCGCGGACGAACCCTTCGAAGAGCTTGTATCGTTTCGCCTGCGCCGCGTAGAGCGAACGATCGATTGAATTGATGCAGTTATGCGCCGCACACCAACTGGCGAAGAAGCCGATCATCGCGGCCGATAGCGGTGCCAGGACCTGGAGGATCATAGGGGAAGCCTTTTCGCCTCCACCCTGGGCACCGACCACGAAGGAGAAGCCGATAACGCCCATCGTACCGAGAAGAAGCACAAAGCTGAAAACGAACAGGCCGAAGCAAAGGGATCGGATATGACAATGCCCCTTGCGCTCCTGCTGCAAGATGGCCGCGAGGACTTCAATGTCCCCTTCTTCCGTATGATCTCCGTTCGATGCTGGTATCATCCTCGTTTACCCAATCAGATACGCTTCATCCCGCTCCGGGCCCGGTATTTGCGGACCGTATTCAGTCCTGGCCGTCAAACACGCATCCCTGCGCTGTTAGTAACGGTTTTTCAGCATGACAACCGTCAGAACCTGCTTTGCCTTGTCGGCATCCAGACGCAACAATGACGTGATCTTGTTCAGGAAGTCGGCCTCGGACTGGCGCAATTCGCCGTCGGCCAACACTATGTCCACACAGTGCGCAAAGACTGAAAGACGCATGTCGCTGGGAAGCGAACTACACGCCTCTTTGAGACCCTCAGGTCGAGACTGGAGTCTCTCGTTGACGAGCGCGTTAACCTTTGCGAGTTCGGCCTGATCCAGTCGCTTCATGGTGCGCGACCGCATCACAAGCGCAGCAATTTCCTGACGCTCTTCGGGAGCGAGTTCACCATCGGCGAACGCCGCTGACAGAATGAGGGCCATATAGGCTTCCGGAATGTTCCAGTCCGTGTTCGTCTGGAAATCCCGCGCGAGCTCGTCGAGGTCGAGCGGCGTCTCTTTTTCGGTCGTCGTCGGCGAGAAGATGATTTGTACGTCGCTCATGTCGGTCTGTCCTGATTGATGTGCTTCAGCCATGGCTAGAGTGCTCCTTGCTGATCAGTCTGTCTATTCTATTGCGGCGTACCGGAAATGGTGCCTTCGACCGGCTTGGGTTTCACGGGGCGTGGGCCGATGACTTTCACCTTGTGCGCCCTGAGGGCGTCAACGTGCTTCTGGAGAATTTCGATGGCCGCGTCGTCCCATGTGTCCGGTATGGTCCGCAGGCTCGCTGGAATCGGCGCGCCGCCCTTGCGCTGGTCAGCCAGCAATTCCTCTATCTCGGTGATAAGTGTTGCGCTCTCTCCGACGAGCCTGCCGATGTTTTCGTCAAACATTTTCTGACTATCGCCGATGGTTTCCACCTCGACCCTGAGCGCATCGCGATCAACGGTAAGCGTGGCGATTTTTGCGTTGAGGTCGGCGGTGACAGCGTCGTTGCCCTTGGCCTCCATCTGATCAAGCTGGGTCTGCAACTGGCCGACCTGATTGGTGCTTTGCCAAACGAGATACCCGAGCCCGGCGCAAGGAACGAGCATGAAGAGGAAAATCAGAACGGGAACGACCGATCCGCTACGGTTCTTGGAAAACTGCGCGTCGATGACCGGCGCCTGTGGCGGTGCAAAGAGCGTTCTTTCCTCAAAAACCGTGGGCATGGCGCCGCGTGGAAGTCCGTCAGACTTAACGATGTCCATTTTTGTTCACTCCTGAAATTTCCTGCACTAACGCGTGCATGACCCAACCTGGAAAAAATCGAATTGGCTCGACGCGGCGCTGATATCAGCGGGCGACAAAGTCAGGTTCACTGATGCTCCGTTGCAGGCGATGGCTTTCGCCCGGCCGAACTCCAGCAATGTCGCAATCGACATGACCGGTGGCGCTTTGGGCCAATCGCTTGCGAATACCGGCATGATGCTGGATCCCGCCGTTTGCGTCACAAGACCCCTACCCTGGATGAAGGCGCCCTGTGCTTCGTCCCGCAATGCGTTGCGTCGCGATGCTGGCGCCGTTTGCGCAATGCGCAAGTAATACATCCCAAGCAGGAACTGGCCATCCGCACCGCCGATGCCGGAACACCAGCTCGCATTGCCAGGATCTGCTGCCGTTGGCTTGAACGTCACGATATAGGACAGGCAAGCCGCCTTCTTGTAACGGGCCTCGGCACCGTCCAGGGAAAAGGCATCCCGGGCATATTTGATTCCGGCTGCGCTGGTCTGGGCTCGCGCGCTCGTGCTGTCTTTGAGTGCCTCTGCGCGACCGAGTTCGTAGAAGGCTTCGGCGCGCTCTTTCTCGCGGCCCACGGCAGGCGGACCGTTCGTCCCGCCCGTCGCATTCACGACATTCAGGAATGCCATATTGGCCGCCATCCAATTCGCCGGAGGCGCAAGATGCAGTCGGCCCACTTTCAAGGATGCGCCAATCAGCGAAGGCTGGGCAGTCAGTGCCGCGTTAAGGAGACTGAGGGCGACGTCCTTGCGAAGACCACCAGCGGCTGACTGTGTTTCGTAGAGAGTCATGATCGCCTCTGCCACGCTACGACGATCGTCAATGGAGGATAGCGCAGACACTTTTTGCTGGAACAACGGCCCGACCGGCGATTGCCAGTCGGATGCGATCCAGCTCGGATAGGCCAGCTCCATCGCAACATATTGCCTGAATGCTTCACTCGCGCGTTCAGGCTGGGTCGACTTGAACGCAATGGCCAGCGACAGCTGCGCCTTGGCGTTGCCGCCGCTTCCGCTTGCGGCCTGCGCGTAGGCATCAACAGACCCTTGTTTGTAAAGCAGTATGTTCCCGTCTCCCGGGCTCACCTTTGCAAGCTCCGCTGCCGCGACCGAGAGCGAATCCCCCAGTCCCAGCAGGACCAGAGTCTGGTCGGCGCCAACGAGCCCTTTGGCTGACTCGAATGCGTTTCGGGCGGACAGACAATCGGTGACGCGCTGAGCCGGCGTTGTAGTCGCCTCACGGCAAAGTTGCAGATAGGACTGGCCCAATCCTTCTTGCGCCCGACCGCTTCCGGGTTTGGCGGCCAGTGCGACGGAATAGTATTTGATGGCCTGACTAAGGGACATTCCGCCCCGCGCCCGGTTTTCATCCGCGACTGCCAGCGCGAGCGTTTCGACCGCCTGTGCGGCATCGGCTTTGCGTTCGGAGCGGCGGCTGCTGAGAACCAGCTTGAAATTGTCGATGGCCTGGTCTGTGTCGGCCAGCTGGCCACGGGTGCGATACAGCGTGCCGCGCCGGAAGTAAAATTCGTTGTAGCGCCCGTCGCCCTGCGCTGACCCACGGGGCGCGAACGGCGCCGCTATATCATCGTTCTCCAGCCGGGCCAGTGCCTTGCTAAAGCAATCCTGCTGGCTTGAACACGCAGTCGTCGCAACGAAAGGCGTCGCATTAGCGAGCCCTTCCAGCGCACTTACATAAGCCAAAGATCGATCATAACGGAAACCTGTAAGCGGCGCCTTCTGCCACTTTTTCCACTCTCTCTTGCTGAATCCAAGTGTTCCGCGATCCGGGCTCATCAGAGCGACATCCGACAGCCGATTGAACGACGTGTTCACCAACTCTGCCGCCTTGACGAACTGGCCCGAGGAACTGGTCGTGCCGGAGGCTTGGCTAAGGTAGGCCCGGGCTGCATTGAAAGCGGCAATACCGGCCTCGTAGCCCTTCAGACTCGGGCGGCCAGCGACGGCTTCACATTGCAAGCTGATTTTAGACTCAGGCGAGCCGAATTCGAGACAACCTGCCGTCGACGGTGCAGCATAGACAGGTGCAGCAAGCACGGACAATAGTCCGAGCGTCGCCAGTCCAATTTTGAATCGTCCCGAATTTCGTCCGCATGTGGTCACCGGAAATCCCCCTCTGGCTAACCTTGCATTAATCATAATGGCTGAGTGCGCACCAACGTCAACGCAAAACTCCGAGTGCGAGGGAAGCCTTGCCACCCTGCTTCATCATGCTTTTGCCAAGCTCACGTTGCTACCTTTGCTCCGGCCTATTCGGCCAGATTCGCAGCAATCATTGCAGTAGGCAGACGAGAACGTCCTCGACCAAGAGAGGCATTTCCACACCGACTGAACCTACACATTTCGACGTGCGAGCAAAAATCGGACAGCTATGAGCGCGCCACGCCAAAGCGCCGCTGGACAGGACTTGCACTAGCGAACGGGTGTCGAGTCATTTCCGGTCGATCAACGCGCTATCTTGCCAGCTCGTAACCTTGCATGTCAGCCATCAACACAGACTTGTCTCTGCTGCCCCAGACCATCGATGCCGAGCGTCACAACGTCTCCGGAACGCAGGAAACGCGGCGGGGTCATGGAGAGCCCGACACCTGGCGGCGTTCCGGTGGAAATTACGTCGCCCGGTTGCAGGCTCATGTATTGGGAAAGGTAGCTCACGAGATGGGCGACGCCAAAGACCATCGTCGAGGTCGCGCCTCGCTGCATCGGCTCCCCATTCACGTCCAGCCACATTGTCAGGTTTTGTGGATCTTCGATCTCATCGCGTGTAACGAGCCAAGGACCGATTGGACCAAATGTGTCAGCACTCTTGCCTTTGACCCACTGGCCAGTGCCTTCAAGTTGGAAGGCCCGCTCGGATACGTCGTGAACAACGCAATACCCAGCAATATGGCCCAGCGCCTCAGCTTCGGAAATGTATTTCGCCTGCTTTCCTATGACGATACCCAGTTCGACTTCCCAATCGGTACTCCGGGAACGTCGCGGTATCTCCAAATTGTCATCCGGCCCGCAAATCGCGCTGGTGGCCTTGAAAAATACAACTGGCTCTTCAGGAACCGAAGCGCCGGTTTCAGCCGCGTGATCGGCATAGTTCAGCCCGATACAGATGAACTTCCCCACGTCGGCAACGCAGGGGCCAATTCGGCCTTTCGGATCGAGATGCGGCAGGGTTGCGAGATCGATCCTTCGGAGCTGCGCGAGTACAGCGTCTGACATGGCAAGACCGTCCCAGTCATCCACGAGATCGCTGACATCACGGATGTCTCCGTTGGCATCCAGAACGCCGGGCTTTTCCCGACCGCGCGGACCGACCCTTACAAGCCTCATCTCTTCAACTCCTAATTTGTCCAGCCGCCGTCAACGACATGAATTGCCCCAGTGGTGAAAGACGCCTCGTCAGAGACAAGATACAATGCTAAGTTTGCGACTTCTTCAGCCGTTCCGAGACGGCCCATCGGCTGACGCGCCACAAACATCTGTCTTGCCTTTTCATAATCGCCCTGCGCTGCCATTCGCCCGTGCAGGGAAGGTGTATCCACCGTTCCCGGACAGATCGCGTTGCAGCGAATGTTTTTGCCCACATAATCTGCCGCTATTGCCTTGGTCAGCCCGATAACGCCGGCCTTCGATGCTCCATAAGCGAAGCGATTAGGCGCGCCAGTCACACTGGAAGCAACCGAACTCATGTTCAGGATGACGCCGCCACCCTTCTCAACCATGTTCGGCAATACGGCGCGGGACAATTCGTACATCGATGTCAGGTTGACCAGAAGCGAACGGTCCCAGTCGGCGCGCTCGCAGGTTTCAATGGTTCCATTATGGACCCAACCGGCCACATTGAACAAGATATCGAGGCCTGTTTGACGTGCGCCGAGCACCGCTATGGCATCGCGGTCTGTGACGTCCAGGACTTCCGTCGAAACACGAGCCGTCTGCTGAAGGCTCTCCAGCGCGCCCGGGTCAATATCCGTTGCAATCACGCTTGCGCCTTCGCGCGCAAACGCTTCTGCGGCGGCACGCCCAATTCCGGCGCCTGCGGCCGTTACCAGTGCTGTTTTTCCCTCGAGCCTACCCACCTCAAACTCCCGTTCTATGCAAATAAATGCGTTCGGCATTGCCCGCCCAGATCGCGCGCGCGTGACCTGGAAGATAAGTGCCGATCAGACGCTCGCTCTGGCTTGCCCACGCCGAATACGACCCCGCCATGTTCAGAACGGGCCAGTCGCTACCCCACAGAAGGCGGTTCGGGCCGAAACAATCCGCAAAATGCTCCACAACTTCACCGATGGCTACGTCGTCCGAATACGGACCGGCCTCTGTCAAAAGGCCTGACAATTTGCACGCCACGTTTTTCTGGCGCGCCAATGTCGAAATATCCCGCCGCCACTCATCGAGCTGGCGCGAAGCAATCGGCGGCTTGCCACCGTGATTGAGAACGATCTGAAGGTCCGGATAGCGCGTGGCGAGTGACGTCATCACGTTCACTAGGTCCAGGCGCGCATGCGCATCGAAAACGAGGCCATTCACCAGCATGGCTTCAAGGGCTGGCGTGAACGCGTCCTCAAGAATCCAGCTTGGATCCGGAATGTCTGCGATCATCGGGCGGAGGCCGACGATGCGCCGGTCCCTCGCCCGCCGGGCGATTTGGGCCGCAGCATCAGGCGCCTCGAAATCAACCCAGCCGACGACCCCGGCGACACGCTCGTCCGTCGTGGCCAAGCCAAGAAGGTAATCGGTTTCGGCGGCACTGGCAGCAGCCTGAACAAGAATGGTTCGTGACACACCGGCATCAGCCGCTTCGTTCCAGACATCGTCGATTTCAAAGTCGCGATAGATGATGCCAAGGACTGGCGTAAGCCAATCATAGTCTCCGCGCTCGATCTGCCAAACATGCATATGTGCATCAAGCTTCTCCATCAGCACACCGGCGCATCGCGTGAAATGAGATCGCGATCCTTGAGCGCGTCCCAGAGGTCTGGATCAATCTCCATCTGCGTCCAGTCAGCGATCTGCCGGACCTGTGCGGCGGATTTGGCACCGGGAATGACGCATGCAACCGCGGGGTGCGAACCGCTAAACTGGAGTGCCACAGCTGGTAGAGGCGTATTGAAAGTCTCGCAAACCGCGCGGAGCTGCCCTGTCCGTTCAACCGCCCATTGTGGCGCCTGAACGTAATCGTAATGGAGCGGCTCTTCACCCGTCGAGGCGAGCAGGCCGGAATTGAATGCACCACCGATAATGACCTTTACGCCATGGCGGTGACATTCGTCGAGAAAGGACAGGGAATCGGCGTGCTCCAGCAAAGTGTAGCGCCCCGCTATCAGCAGGACGTCGAGATCCACATGCTCGAGCACCTGCCGGCAAACGTCGATCTCATTGACGCCAAGACCGATCCATTTGGTTTTCGTTTCAGCCTTCATCGCCGCCATCTCAGGCAGCGCTTCCTCCAAAGCCTCAGCCAAAATGGCATCATGGGCTGCCCCATGCACCACCTCTCCAATGTCGTGGAGCAAGAGAATGTCAACGGCCTCGACACCAAGCCGTTGCTGGCTGCCCGCGAAAGCCTCCCTTATGCCTTTTGCCGAATAATCGAACTTTGGAATGAACGGTGCCGGTGATTCAAAGCCATTGTCCGGGATGTCTGCCGATCCGGCCGGCTCCAGCCTCCGTCCCACTTTGGTGGAGATAACAGGCTGAAATTCCGACGAGGCGAGATAGGCGCCAATCCGTTGCTCGCTCAAGCCATGGCCGTAATAGGGCGCCGTATCAAACAAGTTCAGCTGCGCCTCGATCGCGGCTTCGAGCGTTGCCTGCGCCTCCTTATCCGAAATTGCCGTATACAAGTTCCCCAGTCCCGCAGCACCGAGACCGTAAGCTGGCAAGTTCAGGGGGGCGCCCCGAGTCATGCGTCCGGTTCCGGCTGTGAGAGTCCCAGTTCAACAATCTGCACCGCGCCATCGGCCCAGGTGCCGACCTCGACACTGAGCGTGTTCTGATCGCACGACCAGTCAGCCGCTTGACCACCGATCAGGCGCAGAGTTTCGACAGTGCCGACATCAGCAGGCAACTGAACTTCCAGCCTTTCGGTACCCGGCTTGCCGAAAATATGGATATAGAGCGCATCGGCTGTGCGGGTCGCGCCGATACTGATGCCGTCAATGCTGGTCTGGGGCAGAGCAATAGGGCGCGTGTCCTGAACAGCCGGCCCAACCGTCGAGAGCCACTCTCCGGTTGCTTCGAGACGGGCGGCCTGTGCCGGATCAATCTGCGCGTCCCAGCGCGGCCCGACATTGAGCAGGACGTTTCCATTGAAGCAGGACGCACTCGCCAGCATCGTTGCGATCTCACCGGGGGAGAGATAGTCGGAGTCTGATTCTGTTCGATTGAAAGCGAACGAGTGCCCGAGACCACGCGTGGTCTCCCACTGGAATGGCAGGATCCGATCGAACATGCCGTATTCTGGTGTGCGCGCATCCCATACGGGCGGCTTCGGTGGCATGATCCCCGTCATGCCTTCCGGCTTCTCGAAAGCATTGGCCGAGAATTCGCCATCCGGCGCCATCCAGCGGTCGTTGGTCAAACCGTCAGGCACAGTATTGTAATATTTCGCGAGAATATCGAAGGAAGCTTGCTGGCTCGGATAGCCAATATCGTTCCAGAGGTAATCCGGCTCATAGCGCTCAATCAGTTCATTATAGTGAGCATTCGCATAATCGATATATTCCTCCGCCGCGCCGGGCATGGCCATGACGTCTGCAAACGAGTTGATCCGGGCATCTTTGAACGTCCAGTCAATGCCGCCCGAATAGTAGACACCGAACTTCAGGCCCTCGGCCCGCGCTGCCGCCGCAAGTTCACCCACGACATCCCGCTTGGTGCCCCAGTTGGTCTTATGAGGATTGGGCGTGTCGCTCGGCCACAGGAGGAACCCGTCATGGTGCTTGGTGACAAGAACGACATAGCGCGCCCCGGAACGCTTGAAGAGTTTCGCCCAGGCAACAGGATCCCAGCTTTCCAGAGACGCGTTGAACGCCTCGCCGAAACGGTCATAGGAATAATCTTCACCATAGGTTTCACGATGGAACGCCGCCGTGGCGCCATCCTCGAATTTCATCGTGTTGAGGTACCATTCCGAATACGGCACATCCGCAAACGTCTGCGCTGCGCCGGCTCCGGAAACATCACCGATCTGAGCGTGATGCGGCGCGAAGGCTGGGATCGAATAGGGACCCCAGTGGATGAATATGCCGAATTTCGCATCACGAAACCAATCCGGCACCAGGTGTTTCTGGAGGCTTTCTGCAGACGCGGTGTAAGTCACCGGCCTGTCGTTGGCGCCACCTTTATCGGAAGTATTCATATCGCGCTCACCTTAGCCCATTCCTTACCGTTCGGATATTCATGGTCAGCCATGCTATCGGGCCACAAGTCGACCGAATAGCCCGGCGCTGTGGGGGCCATATAGCGGCCTTGTCGTATCTCGATTGGATTGCGGAAATGCTCGTGAAGGTGAGCAGCGTGCTCAATGACGCGTCCCTCCATCGTTCCCGATATACATACAAAGTCGATCATTGAGAGGTGCTGGACATATTCGCACAATCCAACCCCGCCCGCATGGGGGCAAACAGGGATACCGGCCTTGTCGGCCATCAGCATGACAGCGATGACTTCGTTCACGCCTGCCAGCCTGCACGCATCAATCTGACAAAATCCAATCGCCTCTGCCTGCAGGAATTGTTTGAACATGACCCGATTATGCGCGTGCTCTCCGGTCGCGAGCAGGATCGGCGAAACCTGTTCAGAAATTGCCTTGTGGCCCAGAACGTCGTCCGGACTTGTGGGCTCCTCAACCCAATAAATATCGTATTGCGCCATTGCCTTGATTGCCTTTACGGCGTCAGCCACGTCCCACACCTGATTGGCATCGACACTCAGGCGAACGTCATGACCGAGCGTGTCGCGGAACAGCCTGCAGCGACCCAGGTCGCCCGCAAGATCGCCGCCGACCTTGATCTTGAAGTGACGCCAGCCTTCGGCATAGGCTTCCTTCAGGCGCCGCACGATTTCGGCGTCAGTGTACCCGATCCAGCCGGCGGATGTCGTATAGGCCGGGTATCCGTCCTGCATCAATTGTTCAATGCGGGCCGCTTTCCCACTGGCCTGTTCAGTCAGACGGGCCAAAGCTTCCGCCTTCGACAGGTAGTCACTGATATGTCGGAAATCGATCCCCGAAACGGTACGCTCCGGGGACATGTCGCTCACGTATCGCCACAGCGGCTTTCCGGCGCGCTTTGCGAGGGCATCCCAGACCGCGTTGATAAGTGCGGCCGCAGCCAGATGGACGACGCCTTTTTCCGGCCCGAGCCAGCGATACTGGCTGTCATTGAGCAAAAGGCACGAAACGAGACCGAGGTCTTCCTCAAATTCGTCAAGGCTACGGCCAACCAGATGCTGACCAAGGCCTTCGATCGCCGCGACGCACAGGTCGTTGCCCCGCCCGATTGTGAAGGTGAGGCCATTCCCGCTTTGTTCGCCGCCGCTCATCAGCAAGCTGACATAAGCGCACGAATAGTCCGGATCAGGGTTCATGGCATCCGAGCCGTGGCTATGCCGGGACGTTGGAAACCGGATATCGCGCGCATCAAGACCGACGATCATGCCGACAACTCCAATGCGATCACCTGGACCGCCGTGTCTGCCCAATCCGGCACCGATACCGTCAATTTGCCATCATCGACCGACCAGTCGGTGACTTCACCACCGAGCTGGCGCGTCGTGGTGACATCACTCAGGTCATCGGGCAGCCCGAGCGTGATGGCTTTCCCTGCCGGCACCCCGAACAGATGAATGTACACGTTGTTGCCGTTTCGTGTCGCGCCGATCGCGATCCCTTCGACATCCCGCTCAGCCAATTGAACAGATCGCGTGTCCTGAACGGCCACGCCTACGGTCTTCAACCATTCGCCCACCGCTTCGAGACGAGCAGCCTGACCGGGTGGAATGATCGTGTCGCCGCGCGGGCCGACATTCAGCAGGACATTTCCATTGAAACAAGCAGACCGGGCCAGCATAGCAACGATACCGTCGCGGCTGATATAGTCTTCGTCTGTCTCGTTCCGGTTGTAGGCAAACGAGTGACCCATGCCGCGCGTCGACTCCCAAAGGAAAGGCAGGATACGGTCGAACATGCCATATTCAGGTGTGCGCGTGTCCCAGACCTGAGGCATGGGCGGCAAAAGGCCCGTCAGACCTTCTGGTTTGTCGAATGCGCCTTCCGGAAGCTGTCCATCGGGTGTGATCCAGCGGTCATTCGTCAGTCCCTCCGGAACTGTGTCGTAATACTTGGCAATAATATCAAATGAGTCCTGGGCGTGTGGATAGGCAATATCATTCCAAAGATAGTCAGGCTTGTAGCGCTCGATCAACTCGTCATATTGCGCATTGGCGTAAGCTGAATACCCTTCGGCGTCCCCTGGCATGCTCGTCATAAAGTCCACAAAGCTCTCGATGCGCTTATGCTTAAACGTCCAGTCGACTCCACCGGAATAGTAAATCCCGAACTTGAGCCCCTCGGCGCGCACCGCCTCGGCCAATTCGCCCACGACGTCGCGTGTTGTGTGCCAGCCCGGCTTGTTAGGATTCGGCACGTCGCTTGGCCAGAGCGCGAATCCATCATGGTGCTTCGTGACGAGGACCACATATCGCGCACCCGAACTCTTGAAGAGCCGCGCCCAGGATACCGGGTCCCAGTTTTCCAGGGCGTCATTGAAGTCCTGACCGAAATGGTCATACGAATAGTCTTCGCCAAACGTCTCTCGGTGATAGGCCGCTGTCGGACTTTTTTCGAACAGCATCGTGTTCTGATACCATGCAGCATACGGCGTGTTGGCAAATCCGTGACGCTCATCGGACGCATCCAATTGGTCAATTTGGGAATGCTTGGGCGCAAAGGCCGGGATCGAATAGGGTCCCCAGTGAATGAATATCCCGAATTTCGCATCACGAAACCATTCCGGCGCTTCGTGCGAGCTGAGGCTTTCAGCCGTTGCTGAATACTTTGTCGTCTTAGCAGCCAAGGTATTCACCGTCGCAGACATCCGGAAGACCGGCACCCCATGCGTTAAAAATGCGCGCTCCGAGTCTCATTGTATTACTCCCGTGAGTCGCCTCTAGACGAGCGTCTTCATGTCAGATAACTAAGCAAACAGTGTTTCATATGCAAGCTCTTTGTTCGCATATAAACGTTCGATAATAGGAAAGATCGACTCCCATGTCGCCGGGAGCTCCAACTATTTGCTACAGGATGACGGATTGGCAGGAGAACGGCATGGAACGAAAAGCGTGGATGATCCGGCTCAACGCCGAGAAGATCGACGCGTACAAGCAGCTGCACGCGAAGGCCTGGCCATCCATTCTGGAACAGATAACCGCCTGTAATATTCGCAATTACAGCATCTTCCTGAGAGAACCAGAAAATCTGCTTGTCGGCATATATGAATATCACGGAACTGATCTTGATACGGATATGACGCGAATGGGAGAGGATCCGGACACCAGGAGATGGTGGGCTTTGACCGATCCGTGCCAGACACCTTTGGATTCAGCGCAGGCAGGCGAATGGTGGGTTCCGATGGAAGAAGTTTTCCACCTCGACTAAGGCGTACCCTGCCCCGTATACCCAAGCGCCGCAGAGATTTTCAACGCTGTTTCGGCCACCAGGTGCGGAGCGTCCTCAACCGTGACCTTGGCACGACGCGTCACCACAAATGGCACTGTCAAACTGGCAACCGCGCCTGACCCGGTAGAATCAAATATCGGTGCACCGATGTCGGTGACACCATCGACCATTCTTGATGGCATGCAGACAAATCCGGCGCGACGAACATCGTCGCTCTGGGCCTGTTGCGCGTTGATATCCGCGGTTTCAGCGCCACCACTTTTCAGATCCTTAAGTATCTTTGCCTTCTGCAGTGGTGAGGCAAAGGCATATAGGACCAGCCCGGATGCCGACTTCATGATCGAACGCCGATGGCCGAGCCGCACACTGAAACCGACATCGTCTGGGTTCTCAGTACGAGCGATGACAACAATCTGATCAGAGCTTACGACAGCGAGTTGTATCGACTGCATCATTTGTGATGCGAGCGCCGACATCTCGGGAAGCGCCGCTTCGTGGAGATTCATCTTGGGTGGGGACCGCATTCCGATTTCGAACAAGCGGTTGGACAATTGCAGTTTTTCCGGGTCTTCGGTCCGCTCCACATAACCGCGCGCCTCAAGAACCACGACCATGCGATAAATCTCGCTGCGAGACCGCCCGAGATTGCGCGCTATATCGGAAATTGATTGCGGCTCCCGGACGCCAGCAAGGCTTTCCAGGATATCGAGGCCCTTCTCGAGCGCAGGTGCTTTGTAAGGAACATCTGTCATCTAGTTTGGTCCAGAGCGATCCGAAAGATTATTCGACAAGGAATTATGCCGTCAAACTCCTAAACATTGGAATAAGCCGCAACGATTCCGTAAGTCAAAGTGACACTATTCGCCGACGGTTGACGCCAACATATTTCGTGCGGCTGTTTCTGCAATCTCCAGGCATGCGTTCACTTCTGCCTCGAGACTCAGCTTCGCTGGAGCGCGGCTCCACCTTTTGTGGGCCAGAATGATACTGGAAAGCACGAGCGAAACAGTCAGGTCCGGTCGGTAGTCATTCGCACGCTCAACATCATATTCCGCAGCAATAAATTCCGCATAGATATTTCTTTGCTCTCGCTCAAACGCCGTCCAGGCAAAAGCGAGTTCGTTATCGTCCCGCTGGGTATTCCAGAACATCAAACCCGGCTGGGCAGAGGTTTTCAGTGCGTCAACCAGCGTGCGGACCTCGCGCCGGAAATAGTCGAAAAAGCCGACCTCGCCCCTGGCATTCGATGCGCGCTCGCGCAGTGCGTCCGCAGCAGTCGTCACAATGCTCAACGCGAGGTCACTCTTGCTATTGAAGTGCATGAACAACGTCGTGACGTGAATATCAGCCTCATCGGCGATGGACTGCATCGTCGTGGGGCCGTACCCAGCCTCGCTGAACTGCTTCGCAGCCACTTTGAGAATGTTTGCTCTGGTGCGTTTTCGGCGCTCCGTCCGACGCGGGTATTTGATTTCCGCAACCTGCGCATCATCCTCACCTCCATCGGGCGTAGGTGGATTGGGCTTGGGACCTTTGACCATTGTGATTCTCTTAGCACGAACTCATCCCGCCGCGCGCCTCATAATAAGTGGAAAGATAGACTACCTGATCTTCCGATCAATGTACTGCAGCAATATGTGTTTGGAGCCCCCTAAACTGCTGAGAAATAGATGGATTTCGTGTTCGCCGCCTTATCGCGGCGTCAACTCTCCGCTGCCCGTCGCCGCGCGATCTCATCGACCGCGAACTGGTGATCATCCTCCGAAACAGGATAGAAGCTCATTATGATCAGCGCTATGCTCGTAAAGACAAGCGTTGCCAGAGCGAACCAGAATGCGAGATTGTGAACAATGGCAATATCTACCGCCCCCGGCTTGGCGCCTTCAGGAAAGCCAACGAGCGCCAGAATGAATCCCGACACCAGGACCCCCATGCCTGATACCGTCTTCCCCACGAATGTGGTCGCAGAAAAAATCAAGCCTTCGGACTGACGTCCGGTCTTGAGCAGTATCTGGTCTGTCACGTCTGCCACCATTGAAGCGACCAGAATGGATGCGGTGACGACGGCCATCGCCACGACCGTCATGAAGACAAACAGAAGCGGCACGAGTACGGGACTTCCATTGTCGGGAAACAGTCCCAACAGCCGCAAGATGACAGGCGCCACCACGCCTAACAGCGTTACCGCGTACAGTGCGAGCGTGGTTCGTTTCTTACCAAACACTTTTGAAATAGGTAGCACGATCACGAACGCAAGCGCGACACCCAGGAGGCCACTCGCTGCCAATAGGGCAATCTTGTCAGCGGTTAGTTCCCAGAAATATGTTTGCATATAGATTGTCAGAGCGGCGTTCACGCCTCCTGCCATGGAACCGAATATGCTGCCAACAAGGATCGGGGCGTTGGTGCGATCAAACAGAGTTGACGCCATCTCCTTGACTGTAAGCCAGAATTTCTGGCGCGCGACAGGAGGCGGTTCAACCAGCGAGGCAATCCGACCTTGCGTGCCGATCGTCGACACGAAGATTGCTATCGCCATAAGGGGGGCTGCGATCGCAGCGTACTTACCGTATCCCGACGCATCAAGAATACCGCCAGGGCTGGCAGGATCATTGGAGAAGATGACGGTGAATACGAAGATGCCCATCAGAATGCCGCCAACGACACCAAAGAAGAACCGGTATGCAACGAGTTCTGTGCGCTCGTGATAGTCTTTGGTGAACTCTGCCAGGAGCGCCGTGGAAGGAATTTCATAAAGACCTATGACGATACGCGTCGCGCTGGTCATCAACAGAAGATAAGCAAACAACATCCCGTCGGTAGCTCCGGACGGGGGCTGCCATAACAAGAAGTAGAAGATGCCAACAGGTATGATAGATGCATACATGAATGGATGGCGACGGCCCCATTTGGTTCGCGAACTATCTGACCACTGACCGATAATCGGATCGAGCGCGGCATCTGCGACCATGGCGAGCATGATCGCCCCGCCAACCCAGGCAGCAGGAAGGCCAATCACCTGATTGTAGTAGATCATCAGCAGGGCGTTGAAGCCGTTGTCCTTGATACCGAAGGCGACTGTTCCCAGCCCGTAGACGACCTTTGTCGTCCACGGGAGCTGGCCTGTCTTCGCCTGCACTGATTGCGTCATGCGACCGGCGTTCAGAAGTGCATCTGAAGCTGGACACCAAACGTTCGTGGCGCAGTCAGGTAATATGTCTGCGACACACCGAACGGCAGATAGCTAGCCGTACCGGTCGATCCATCGAAACCTTGTTCGTCGAACAGGTTCTTGACGTACCCAACGACCCGGTAAGCTTCTTCGCTGCTGGTCCAGACACCAATCAGATCGACCTGGTCTGACGACGGGGTTTGTGTGTAGGACCGATTGAAGACGCCATGATACGTATCATCCAGCCAGGAATAGTTGCCTGACAACGTCAGATCGCCCTTTTCGCCGAGGGGAATGTCATAGCTGACATTTAGGCCGAACTTGTTCGGCACCGTGCGCGGCAGCATTTGGCCCTCGAGACTTTGGTACTGGTTTCCGCTCGCATCGGACTGCCCCACAGGATTCGCATCCGGTTGGAGAGCAAACGGATCGGCCACGTCCACGAAGCAGCAACCATCCTTAACTTCCGAGTCATTGTACGCATAGCTGAACATGACACGCAGCACGTCGGTCGGGCTCCAGATCGTTTCGAGTTCAAAACCCTGCGCGCTAGAGTCGGCGAGGTTGAAGAAACGCGTCAGACGCACGCCGTTTTCCTCGACGTCCAGCGGAACCTGCAGGCCATCATAGGAATAGTGATACGCTGTCGCGTTGACCTGCAGATTGCCTCCGAACGATTTCTTTGCGCCAATTTCGAACGCATCCAGCAGTTCTTCACCCGTCTGAGGGAACTGGCTGATTCCGCCAGCGTTGAAACCACCTGATTTATAGCCGCGGCTATAGCGAAGGAAATAGTTCGTATCGTCGTTCGGTTGCCATTGGATCCCTGCCACACCTGACAGCGCATTCCATTCATTCTCGAGATCACGTGTCGCGCGCCCGGTCGCGGGATCGATGGTCACCGCGCTCGCAACGCCGGCAGCGGACGCGTAGGACACTGACGCCGCTGTCAGATCAAGCGCCGGGGTCGCGGCGCCAGACCCGCCGATCGTAAAGCCTGGTATAATGCCGTAGGAAATAATCCGGAGCCATTCGCTCCCAGATTTTTTGTCCATCGAGTAGCGCAAGCCACCGGTTAGTGTGACGGTGTCTGTCAGGGCATAGTCTGCTTGTCCGAACAAGGCATAGGATGTCGTTTCCATATCGGAGATCGCCGTCACGAAATCGCCACTCGGATTGGCCGCTGCACCCAATGGAGCGGATATTTCTGGCTGCGCCTTGTTGCCAAAATGGGATTCCTGCCGGAAATCTTCATCGTACATATAGGCACCGACGATCCACCAGAAATCTGAGTCATCCGACGACTGAGCCGTCAATTCATGGCTGAAGAACGACTTGTCTTCACTGTATCCGAAGGTGCGTTGGGGAAAGACTGTCGCCGCGGCGCAGACAGGCCCGATATTTTCCAGATACCATTGGCAGTTTGGTCCGCCCAGCAGAACTTCCCCGGCAGCCGGAGAGGCGGCATCCAGCGGGAATGTGTATGAGAGCATGCTCGTGCCGTCATCGTCACGCAGCGAATCATAGAAGTAGGTCCGGTAGCCGCCGAGATACTTGATGTCGATATTGTCGAGGTTCCATGTTGCCACTGCAGACAAACCGTAATTGTCATCCAGCTTGGACGTCGTCGGCGTATCGACGCTGAATTTCCGGATATCGTTCACGCCGGGGTTGCTGGTGGCTGTCCCTTCCTGAGTGAAACCTGGCTGAAGGTAGCCGAATGCCGGTCCAGGCGTGAGGAAGCCTGCCGGGACGGGTGCCATATCATACGGACTGGCACTGTTTGTCGTCCGGTTATTGAACCTTCCGTTTTGTGTGTCGGCCTTTAGCCAAAGCGAGAAATTCTCCGAGAGATCGGCATCCAGCTGGGCTTCGAAATAAGAGATTTCTCCTGCCCCAGCCTCAGCTGGCCCGCCCGCGACATTGTCAAAGAAGCCTTCATCCTGGTTCCGGTAAGATCCCGCGAGCTTGCCGCGCAGCCCTTTGGCCAGCGGGCCCGCCACGCTCGCCTGCACTTCCGTGGTTTCATAGTTCCCGATGGAAAGCCGCGCTTCGCCCTCAAACGTGTCGGTCGGGCGCTTGGAAAGCACGTTGATCGCCCCACCAATCGAGTTGCGACCATAGAGCGTGCCCTGCGGTCCACGCAGCACTTCGACGCGCTCGACGAAGAAGTCGCTCTTGGACACCGCCGCTGTCGACGCATCATAGATGCCGTCAGCGTAGGTTGCCACGCCCGGATCGGATCCGTTCGTGTTGGTCTGACGGCCGATGCCGCGAATGAAGACCCGGTCATCACCGGCTGAGAAGGCCAAGCTGGGCGTGAAGCGTGCGAAATCCGAGAGATTGTCGAGACCCAGTTCCTCACGGAGATCGGCCGTGAAGGCGGTTACCGACACGGGCACATCATTCAGGTCCTGTTCGCGCTTAACCGCTGTCACCGTGACCCGGTCCAGCTTCCGAACGCCATCCGGCTCGTCTTGAACCTGGGCAAAACCCTGACCGCTTGCTGCGATTGCGAACGCGCTTACGGCCGCCAGCATGGATGCTTTTCTCATCGTCCTAATTCCTCCCAATTGTTTTTGATCCTGAGTCTTCGCCCGGATTTCCGGCAAGTGTATGATCGATTAATCTATTTGCATAGTGTTATATTGAACGATTGAAATGAACGCGTGATACGCAGTTCGCCGAGCGCGAACCAGCGTCGGGTATGCGTTAAAAAAGCGGATCTGGGCGACGGGAGGATCTGCCGCGTTGCGTAGCAAGAGCGGACACTGGACGGACATAGCGCCGATTACGGTTTCTTGCTTTCCACCGAATCCATCAGCAACGCCTTCCGGCGCCAGCCTCCAAAGCGGTAATAGAGAATGGCGAGCAAAGCGGACGAGATCGTTCCCACAGGAAAGCTCCACCAGATGGACGCCTGCCCCAGAAGGGGCTCAAAATAGTGGGCGAAGGGCACGCGAAAGCCCCACATGGTCACCGCAAAAACGATGGTCGGCGGAATCATCACGCCGTTCGCTCGTACGATCGACAGGAGCCCCGCCGTGATCGCCAGAACAGACCAGCTCCACAAAACGATGCGATTGATATCGTGAGCGATGCCGAGGGAGGCGCTGCCTTGCGGCAGGAACAGCCGGAGCGGCAAGTCTCCCATTGCCAGGACCAGAATGGCGGTCAGCGCAGTGATCGCAAAGCTGAGAAGGCAACCGCGCAAGGCGATCTGATCCACCCTGTGCCACAGGTTTGCACCAATGTTCTGGGCGGCCATCGCCGACAAAGAGGCCGCCAGCGCCATGGCCGGCATCTGGACATATCCCCATAACTGGGCTGCGCCGGCATAGGCCGCAGCCGTGACGACTCCGTAGGCGTTGACCATGACAAGGAGTACAAAATAGGCGCCTTGCACAATGATCGTTTCAGCGCCCATCGGCAGGCCCCGTTTTATCAGCATTGCGAGCAATGCCGGATCCGGGCGCAGGAAACGCAGTTCGTCACCATACAGGGCGATAGGCAGGTTGCGGCGGTAGATGTGCCGCACCATAGCAGCAAGCGCAACGCAGATGCCAATCAGGTTGCCGAGCGCGACTCCTGCGATGCCGAGCCTGGGGAAAATTCCGTAGCCGGTGAGAAAGAGCGGTCCCAGCAGGAGCGACAGTCCGATCCAGACAACAGAATACCTGAACGGCGTCCGTGAATCCCCGCATCCACGCAGCATCATCATGAGGAAGATGAAGACGAACAGGCAAGGCATGACCAGACATGTCATACGCAGGAACACGATGGCAAAATCGCGCGATGCCTGCGGCAGCCGAATGACATCAACGAGCCAGGGTGCAAACACCACCCCCAAAACCGCGATGAGCGTCGCCGCGATGGCTGCGAATGCCACCGACGACCCCACGATTTTCTTGACGTGCAGCATGTTGCCTTGGCCCACCGACTGGGCGATGGCGATACCGGACGCAGCCCCCACCCCGATGATCATTCCCATCATCATGAAGAAGAATACATTGGTGTTGACAACGGCCACCAACGCCCCCTCCCCCAGCACGCGACTGACCCATACCGCCGCCCATGTTCCAGCAATCGAATGCAGGAAATTGGTCATCAGCAAGGGCATCGAAAACATCAGGAGCGCTGGCACGATCGGCCCGTCGGTCAAGCTGCGCGGCGCATTGATCCACCGCGCCAGCGCCGCAGGCGGCCCGGTATGAAATCCGCCAAGTCTCATGAGGGCATTGTCAACGGAGTCACTTCAGGCGGTCTCTTCTTAACCCGTCACCCCGATTTTTGGACGAACAGGCCTGTGGCAGCTACAGCGCGAAGACCAGCGAGTGGAAACTATCCGCCTATGGGTACTAGCAATATCGTTTCTTTTGACAAGGCCCGGGAGCGGACTTGCGGTTGATCGATCTGGCACGTCAGGCACTTACCCAAGCGACCCGGCCTTCAGCCTATCGAGGATAGACTGGCTGGTTGCACCGTCAGTCTATTGCGAACCGGTCTAAGTTATTTCCGAACTTGCAGGTTCCAGGTGACGAGAAGGTAAGGTGACTCGCGAAAGGCGACTTCTCGCGCCGGTCATTACAAAAAGAAACGGCCACGATCCCTTGGAGCCGTGGCCGCGGTGCCGAGGGGAGGAAACGCGTGCGGGCGCTAGTGCCGGTACGTGAGAGAGCCACCATAGGTTCGCTGCATGCCTGCAAAACGCAGGATGACGTTGGCGTTCGACGTGATCTGCTGCCAGTAATACTCGTCCGTCCGTTTCTTGCCCCAGACGGAGATATCCCAATGGTCATCAAGGCAGTAGATACTAATCGACCCGTTGAGCAGGCCATAGGAGTCGATGTCATAAAGCGCATCGTCCGGCGTGCCAGCCGTGGATTCACTCTGCCACCGTCCGCTGAGCGAGGCGCGAACTCCAAGGTCTGCCGAGACCGGACGGTCATAGAGCAGCGCCAAGCTGGCGACTGTTTCGGGGCGGTAGAGGAAGGGGTCGCCCTGACGGTTCACCGGCAGGCCGAAGCCGTCAACGGTGTCGAAGGCGCCGATTTCCGTGTGCAGCAAAGTGAGGCCGCCAACGGCTGTCAGCTCTTCGCTGATAAGGTAGGTAACTTCGGCGTCGAGGCCATAAGCTTCGGCTGTCGGAATGTTCTGCAGGCGCGAGAGCGCCTTGTAGATCGGGTCCGGGAAGAAGGCGGCCAGCTGCTTGTCTTCGTAGTCGTAATATAAGAGCGCGGCGTTGGCCTGCATGCGCTGGTCGAACAAGCTGGCCTTCACGCCAAGTTCATCGGCGAGCAGGCTTTCCTGGGTTGCCGGCGCATTCTGCTCGGATTTCGAGGCGGCATTGACCGGGGTAGCAGCCGACTTGTAGCCTTGGGTCACCGATGCGAACAGGACGAGGTTGTCGTGCGGCGTCCAGTTGCCCACGACGCGCCAGGAGATGTTGTCTTCCTTGGTGCTGGACGTCACGGCGCCGAAGGAATTGGTCGCCACGTCAAATGTGTTGCACCCGTTCTCGAGCAGAGGCGCCTCAGGTGGTGTGGCATAGATCAAGGAAAAATAGGTACGGTTGAACACGTTGACGTTCGGCGGCATGGACCCATTCACTTCTACCGAACAGCCGACATAATCCTGGCTGTCATCAGTGTAGAGAATGCCGGTCGTCAGGCTGAAATCCGGCGTCAGTTGCCAGTCAGCATTGGCGAAGACACTCCAGGTCTTGGTTTCGAATTCTCCGATATCGCAATATGTCTGAAACGAATTTAGACAGCTCGAGCACGGTATATGGCACGCCCGTTTCCGAATCGATGTTCAGCGGCGAGGCGGCTGTAGATATGTACAATTCAGCGAGACACCTTCTTTAATATCCCCGCTGGGGAAGGAAGGTGGTTTCAATGAACAGCGATCAGCGAGAGATTGGGCGTAAACTTCGGGTATTGGAGCATGCCGACAGAAACGGTAATGTGAG
>NZ_JBDNGN010000057.1:0-15976 GCF_041689225.1 Hyphomonas sp.
CTCTTCACGCCCCAAGAATGCTGGAACTTCTTCAAGGCCATGAACTATGTTGCAGAGTGAGCGTACGGCGCTCTAGGCCAGGCCCTCACCGTCCCACATCATATTTGTCGCTCTTGCGCTCGCCCAGCAACATGCGCTGTTCGAGCCGCTTGCGCAGGGCGGCATAATACGCCTCGAGGAAGGCGAGGTCCGTCTCACCGGTGCCGCGTTCCCAGCCCACCTTCGTGCGGATGCGCGTTGCCACCTGTTGCTTGATCTCGGGCGATGATTGCCGCAGCACGTCTTCAAGGACGTGCAGCTCATGGATGCCATAAGCATCCGCCTGCTGAGGCGTGAAAGCGAAGCGCGATCCGAGTTCCGGCGATGTCACCGTCGATACGATGTCCGGCATCAGCTGCGCCTTCGGCGCCTTGATCACCCATGTGCCGGCCAGCAAGTCACCCACGCGCATCTGGTCCTTGTTAAACAGCGGGAACAGCATGAACACACTCGACCAGACCAGTCCCAGCAAGGCGATCCATGCCCCCACCTGATCGCCGCCCATGAAGAGGAATTGCAGCGGCAGGCCGATCTCGACTTCCCGCATGAAATTGCGTGCCAGCACGGCGTCCGCCGTCAACCGCCCGCCATCGCGTGAGGCCACCCGCAGGCCCAGCGCGCGTTTGCCCGGCGTTGCCGCCTTTTGGCCGATCTCGAAGAAGATGAAATAGAAGTTCCGCAACACGAAATGGAACACCAGCAAGAAGGCAAAAGCGACATTCATTCGCCCGAACCCGATACTGGCTGCCAGGTAAACGAATCCGATCCACATCGCGGCCATGACCGCCCACTGGATCGCCAGGTCAATGAACAGGGCCCCGGCGCGCTCCGTCACACTCGCCAACTTCAGCCGGATCGCCGCCCCCTCCGGCGTCACCAGAGTGCGCGTCATCTTGCCGACGCGCATCTGTTCGGAAAGCCGGGCCCGGCGGCGCTGCGCCGCTTCCATGCTGATGCCCGGACGGGCAGGGGCAGGCGTTTTCGTCATACGCGTTGCTCCGCGCGCGGCAGGTAGAAATACCCGCACCACAGCACTAGGCTGGTCACGGCAATGACATAGCGCACCGCATCGGAATTGATCATCTGACGTCCGAACCCTTCCAGCAGGGCCGCGATTATCAGCATGATCACACAGCCCATCGCAATCGTGGCGGCCTCCTTGCCGGAGGCCCGGGCAGATGCGATCCGTGTTTTCTGGCCCGGAAACGCCACCGCCCCGCCAATCACGAAACCGGCGGCCCCGGCCAGCGTGATCGCGAACAGTTCGGTCACGCCATGGATCATCAGCCAGCCGGTGAATTCATATCCCAGCCCCTTCTGCCAGAACACGGCATACATCGAGCCCAGCGAGACGCCATTATACAGCAACAGCCAGGCCGTCGGCACACCGAACGCAAAGCCCAGCGCGAAGGCGAATAGGGAAATCTGCGCATTATTGTTGAATAGGGTACTGGCAAAGGCGGCGAGCTCGCTTTGCCCATGGTCGTTGGGGTCCGTGTAGATTGTCGAAAGCAGGTATTCCACGGTCGCATCCGGGTTGCGCCCATCCATCATGTTCTCGCCATGGAAGGTCCAGAACCAGTCCATGTCCTGCAGGCAGAGGAAGAAGGCCAGCCCGATGCCGCCAAAGAAGAATAGGAAGGATAGCAGCGTTGGTCCCACTGCGCCGCGCACCGCCTGCGGCCAGCCGCGCCGCAGGAAGTCCACTATCCGTTCGCCCAGCGTGGTGCGCGCGCCGTACACGAAGAAATAGGCCCGCGTGCACAGGCTCTCCAGATAGACGATCACGTTCTGGTCCAGCGAGATCGACTTGGCCACGGACAGCGACGACACCGCCTGCCGGTACAGTCGCGGCAGGGCGGTCATCTCGTCATCGCTCAGGCCTTTGACGCCGCTATTCTCCGCACGCGTCAGGATCAGGTCCAGCTTGCGCCAGTCGGCCTCGCGCTCTTCCCGGAAGCGATACGATTTGAGCATGTCGCTCATAGCATGTCCCTCTGCTTGATCTGCAGGTAGCGCGAGATCAGCGCCGCGCCGAAGGATTCCGGTCGCGTCTCGATGACCTGCACCCCCATCCGCTGCAGGCGTCGCATCACGACATCGCGTTCGGCCAGCATGCCGTCGGCGATCACCGCCCGGGTCACGTCCTCGGTGGTTTCCGGCGGCGCATCCACCATGCCGGACAGGGCCTCATCCTCGAACGTGGCGAACAGGACCAGGTGCCGGTCCGTCAGGCGCTTCACATTTTCCAGCATCAGCTCCGCCGAGATCGTATCAACGAAATCCGAAAAGATGATGATCAGGCTACGCCGCTCCAACCGGCTGGCCAGAGTCGACAGGGCCAGCGTGTAGTTGGTCTCTTCGGTCGAATAGTCGAGATTGGCTGCCATGCTCTGCACTTTGGGAAAGCCGCGCGGTCCGCTCAGGAACCCGGTCGTCAGGCCGGGCCGCGAGTCAAACCCGTAAAACATGGCCCGGTCGCCCTGGCGCAGCGAGACAAAGGAGAGGAGCAGCCCGGCATTGATTGCCCGGTCGATCTTCGGCACCCCGCCTAGCTGTTCGCTCATCAACCGCCCGGTATCGAACGCGAAGACGATATTATGGTTGCGCTCGGTGCGGAACTCCTTGGCCAGGAGGCTGCGGTGACGGGCCGAATGTTTCCAGTCGATGGCTCGCCGGTCCATACCACTGGTGAATTCGCGCAGCGCATCGAACTCGCTGCCATCGCCGCGCTCGATCTGTGTCTTGATGCCGAAGGCGGCGTCGCGCGAGAACAGGCGGATCGCCTCGTCCTTCACCCAGCGGATGTTCGGCGTCACCACGATCTCATGATCCAGCTGCGCGATGTGGCGCTTCTGCACGAGGCCCAGCGGCCCGTTCCAGCGGCTCCACAGGCGCACCAGTTTCGCCGTGCCGCGTCGCCGTGGCACCAGCGTGAATTCATAGGGACGCTCCCGGCCTTCCCAGCCGCGCAGGCCCTTGGCCGGAATGTCCTCGAGGATGTCGTTTGTCTCCAGCTGAACCTGAACGCGCCGGGGCAAAGCGCCATCAGAAAAACCCAGCACGACCGGCAACGGGTCGCTCCCACCGACATAGAGCAGCGCCGGCGGCCCCGTTTCAACCTCGTAAGCGCGCAGTGACGCGCCGGTCATGGTATCCAGCAGAATCAACGCACCAATGCCGACAATCCAACCGGCTGACACGATCCACAGCGCCGGGGCCATCAGCGCGATGGCCAGCATCAGCGGCGCGCCGAGCAGCATCAGGAAGACCGCGCGAGGCGTCGGTGAAATCACCGGGGCGCCGCCGTCTGTTCAATGATGCTCGCCAGTGTCTCATCCGTCGTCTTGCCTTCAATCTCGGCAGCAGGCGACAGCAGGATGCGGTGGCGCAGCGCCGGCAGGGCCAGCGTCTTGACATCGTCCGGAATAACAAAGTCGCGTCCGTCAATCGCGGCCCTTGCCCGCGCCGCCGTGGCCAGCGCCGCCGCCGCGCGCGGGCTCGCGCCGGTTTCAAGCGCCGGGGTTTCCCGCGTCGCCCGTATCGGGTCGACAATATAGGAGATGATGTCATCCTTCAGCGTGATCTGCGACACGGTGTCAACTGCGGTATCGAGGTCCGCCGCGCTGATCACCGAGCCGATCCCGAACGAGGCCGGCGTGTTCATGCCCGTGCGCGTACCATGCTGCGCAACGATGGCGAACTCTTCCTCGCGGCTCGGATAGTCCAGCGTGTGCTTGAACAGGAACCGGTCCAACTGCGCCTCGGGCAGGGGATAGGTGCCCTGCTGCTCGATCGGGTTCTGTGTCGCGATCACGGTGAAGCGTGGGTTTAGCGGATAAGATTCCCCGTCAATCGTCACCTTGCGTTCCTGCATCGCTTCCAGCAGGGCGGCCTGCGTCTTCGGCGGCGTCCGGTTGATCTCGTCGGCCAGCAACAGGTCGGTGAAGATCGGCCCCTTGGTCAGGCTGAACGCGTTTGTCTGGAAATTGAACAGGTTAGTGCCCAGCACGTCGCCCGGCATCAGGTCCGGTGTGAACTGGATGCGCCCGAAATCGAGCGAGATCGATTTTGTGAAGCATTGCGCCAGCAGCGTCTTCGCCGTTCCCGGCGGGCCTTCCAGCAAGACGTGCCCGGACGAAAACAGCGCCGTCAGCAATATGTCGACCGTCGTGTCCTGGCCGATCACCGCCTTGCGCACTTCGCTGCGGATGCTCTCTGCCAGCGCCTTGATGTCACTTACGTTCATGCGTGCTTCTCCTGAGAATGTCGCGTCGCCAGCGATACAGTTCGCGGGCTTTGGTCATCAGCTCTTCGCGACTGGCAGATGCCGTACGAAGGCCGCGTTCGATTTGTGAAAATGTCTTGCCCGATTGTTCTTCCGTACCCAACCTGTCGAACAGGGCGGAAAGCTGGGCTTCGGTCATCGTTTTCGGCGCAGCGATCTCGCGCGCCACCCGGCGCCGCATCATGGTCAGATAGCCCGGCGCCAGGCGCGTCTCCCGCCGCGCCATCGTGAACAGGCCCGCCGAATTATCCACCAGCGCCTGCTTGCCCAGCGCGATCACACGGGTCTCCCGCGCGGTCGGGCCGAAACGGACCAGCGCCGCCCAGCCAAGCAGGAACGCGGCGGCCAGCGCCGCCAGCGTCGCGCCGACAAAGGGAATGTCGAACATCATCTGCAACAGGTTTTCCGAACGGACAAAGCCGTGCAGCGTCGCGTCGAAAATGATCGGTTCGGCCTCGTCATAGCGCAGCCAGTCTATCAGCTGCACGGCGAAGCGCGCATTCTCCCGCTGGGCCAGCCCGAACGTGTTCAGCATGTCTGGATCGGCCAGCACATAGATATCCCGGTCATCCAGCTTGCCCAGCAGGATGCCGTCATCCGTCCAGGCGATCGGCACCAGTGAGTCCGAGCGGATGACTTGCATCTTGAGGTCCGGCTTCAGAGCCATGTCGCCGAATGGCGTGTCGGTGAGTCGCGGCACGTCGATCCGCCCGATCTCGCCGTCGATATCAAGCCGGACCAGCAGGTCGTTCAGGCCACGCGCCTCCATGAAACGCGTGTCGCGCTGGCGCTTTTTATTGAGCCTGTCGGTCTCCCCGATCCATTTGGGAAGCACGATCAGCGTCGTCGGCTGCAGCGTGATGTCCTGCAGCGTGTCGCCCATGCCCCGTGGCGAGACGGTGACAATCATCACGCCCCAGTCGCGTTGTGTCAGCGTGTGTTCGAGACGCGAAATCTCGACAGGATAGCCCTGGGCGTCGAGAAACTGGACAATGCCATTATATCCGATGGCAGACGTTGAGTAGGGATGGTCGCCGGCCAGGTCCCGGTTGCGCAATTCAGGCGCCCAGCCGGCAAGGGCCATCACGGCGCCGAATGAGACAATCGCAATCGCCACCAGGATGCCGACCGTGCGTGCCGCGAAGGGGGATGTGGTCTCCATGGACGTACTCATTCCCAGCCCTCTGCGAACGCGAAATTCTCGTACGACCCGCGCGCGGTCTCCCACTCATCTTGGTCAACGTCCCGGTCGCCAAAGAAGCTTCGTTCGACGATCACGATGATCGGGCTGAGGGTCAGCTTCGCATGCTCTGGCAACTGGCGCAGCCCGCCAATCTCGCGTGCCGTCAGCGAACGCGGAACGCCGCCTTCCAGTCGCTGCTGGATGTCATCAATGGAGCGGAATAGCAGCAGGTGCACGGCCTCGGCAAACTTGCCCGCCCGTGCCAGGAGGTCGGCCTCTTCCAGCAGCGACCGCGCGGTGTCCGCATCAGGGCGAATATCTGGCAGGATGTCGTCCGGACTAGCTGGCTCGAGGTCGCCGGACTTGCCGAACCGGACCCGAATGGCTTCGCCGAACAGGAAGTAGAGAATGCCTGCCGCCACCGCTGTAATCGCCGCCCAGAAAATGAATTGAAGAAACGGACCGAGGCTTTCAAGGAAACGGGAAAGATACTTCAGCCATTGCGGTGGTGGCTTGGGCTGCGGCGGAGGTTCAACATCGTCGGATTCGGGCCGCTCCAACTGCAGGTCCCCGCGTGCCGGCTTGGGCTTGGCTTCGGGTCCGCCTGCCTGCGGTCGCTCAAGCTGGAGTTCGCCGTCCGTGGTTCCCCGATTATTGGCGCCGTTCCCGGATCCTGATGCTCCGGAGGGGAGCTCTCCTACAGGAGCGTCCAGCGCGTTGTCTGGTGTGTCCGGATCCGGCCTGCCCGACTGCAAGCCGCCTTTTCTCAGATAGGCATCATGTGCCCGGTCGACGGATTCGACGTCTGTTCGCGGCGCGTACTCATCGTCGGCCGCCTGTGCCAGCCCCACCGGCGCCGCCTGCACGCAGGCGAGCGCCCACAGCGCTCCCATCCGGATCGGCAAGCTCACGATTCGGCCCTCCTGCCTCAGGCGCCCCGGCGGCCTGCGCGTATCGCAGACTATTCCAGAGGTTGCGCGTTGCTTCAACGCCCTATTGCCCCAAGGCCCCGTCCACCTGATATAGCCGCTCCACGGCAGAGATGAGGCGGAACATGGACAAGGCTGAGCGCTATCGCGATCTGAAAGCGGAAATCGACAGTGTCGTAGCCGGAGAAACCTCCGTCACGGCACGCTATGCGACCGCCGCCTGCATCCTCGCCCAGGCCATGGCCCCGCGCTTTTTCTGGACCGGATTCTATGTCGTTGATCCTCTGAAACCCCGCGAACTCGTCGTCGGCCCCTACCAGGGCACGCTTGGCTGCCTGCGCATCGCGTTCGGCAAGGGCGTTTGCGGCCATGTTGCAGCCTCGGGTGAACCGATCCTTGTGCCGGACGTGCATGCATTCCCAGGGCATATTGCCTGCGACTCGGCCTCGAATTCGGAAGTGGTCGTGCCGGTGTTCGACTCTGACGGCGAACTGGTCGCCGTACTCGACGTGGATTCCACCGATCTCGACGCGTTCGACGCGACCGATCTCGCAGGCCTAGTTGCTATCTGCAACAGCCTCCTCGTCGCCTGACGGCAGGCCCGGGTCCATGTTGAGCGCCATGTCACGCGGCGCGACGATTTCAGTGACCGCCTCGATCCGCGCGATCAGGTTCTCTTCCAGGATGTCTAATTTGCGAGCGCGCAGCTCACGTTGGGGCTCGACTGGATAGTGCAGCTCGTTCCAGGTGTCGGTCTCGGATGTGTACTTTGGCCATTCCGGAACCCTGTCTCCGTTCGGGTTTCCCGTCCGGGCGAAATTCGTCCAGTAGTGCGTCATGATGTCGGTCAGCTTTCCATCGGCATGCGATACCGGCAGCAGGGAAGAGTGGCTGTCGAACACGAAGGGGATTTCGGCCGAGTGGTAGGCGCCGATGGTCTGGTGCCGGGATGGCCAGGTCCGCGAGAACATGTACATCCAGGTCGGCTGTCCGGCATCGGCATTCTGCTTGCCTATGAAGCGCATGTGCACGCCGAACATGTCGTCGCCCAGCATGTCGGCCGCGCCCCGGTCCCAGGTTTCCAGGCTTTCCATTCCATACAGCGACTGCAGGGCCTTTGCCGGGTTCGCGCCGAACACATCGGCAAGCGCCGCCTCGCGTTCGTCCTGTGTCCCGGTGATCTGTTTCGACAGGATCGTGGGCGACCGGATCTCGTCATAGAAGAGCGAGCCCTCGTCGGCATTATATCCGGCCAGCATCGGCAGATGGGGTACGTTACCGTCGCGGATCGCCTTGCCGATCATTTCCGGCAGGATATTGCCGTCCACATTGGGCAGGAAATAGCCGGTCAGGTCGCTGCGCGCTTCGGCCCGCGAGATGATGGCCGCAGCGGGAATGGCACGCAAATCAACCGCAACGGCAGCTGGCGGGACAAGCGTCGAGAGGAACTCGGTGCCGACATCCTCAGCACTGCGTACATTCACGAGCGGCGATTGTTTCAGGTGCAGTGCATTGTAGCTGCTCGATCCGCTCTCGAGGATCACCTTGTCGAACAGGCCGACGGAATAGGGCGAGGCCATTAGTTCGCTGACTGATTGTGCGCCGGCGCTTTCGCCGAACACGGTGATATTGTTCGGGTCCCCGCCAAATGTGTTTATGTTGCGGCGGACCCAGTGCAAGGCCGCCATCTGGTCCAGCAGGCCGTAATTGCCGGATGTGCCATCGGCTTCCGTCAGCGCGGGGTGCGCGAGATAGCCGAGCGGGCCAAGCCGGTAATTGATCGTCACCAGCACGACGCCTTTTTCGACAAGGCCATTCGACTGGTAGATGCTGGTCGAACCCGCCCCAGCCTGGTGTGATCCGCCATGGATCCAAACCATCACTGGAACAGGCATGTCGCCGTCCAGGTTGCCGGTGCGCACGTTCAGGAAAAGGCAGCTCTCCGATTCTGACGGGCGCGCTTGGGCGGCGAGATATTTCTCGGCCAGGATGCGTTTCCACCAGGGCAGGCCGACACCTTCCACGATGTCATTGACGAACCCGCCAAGGCCCGCGCGCGGCTGCAGGCATTCTGCGCCGAACTTGCGGGAATCACGCGGAATTGCGCCCCATTGGGGGGCGGTGTCTGGCGCCGTCCAGCGCCGGGCTGTCGCGTAGGGCAACCCGTTGAAAACCTTGATATCCGGGTTGTCATGGTCGATTCCGCCAATCACCACGCCCTGATCGATGCGCAGTGGTTCCGACATTTCCATAGGCTCTGCAGGCTGGTTCAGCTTGAACCAGCCCCAGGCCAATCCCCCGGCCAGGGCAAAAAAGAGCACTATACTCAGTCGTCTCATGGCGTAGGTCCCGCCTTTAATCAGCAAGAACTATATCAGATTGCGGGATATGTCACGACGGCCGTTCTGTCTCAGGACAGAGTGTCGAGTGCCTGTGTCACGGCGGCAACAAGGTCGCGCGTCGGCTCAATTCCTGCGGCGAACCGCACGAATCCCTCCGGAACCGCGTCACCCCACCGGGCCCGACGCTCCGCGCTCGAATGCACGCCGCCGAAACTCGTTGCGGGCGAGAGCAGGGGGCAGGCGGAAATGAACCCGTCCGCATTCGCCTGGCTGGCGAGCGTGAAGCTCACAATCGGCCCGAAACCACTCATTTGTCGCCGTGCGACCTGATGAAACGGATCATCGCCCAATCCCGGGTAATTCACGGCTAGAACCGCCTTATGTCCTTGCACGGCTTCGGCCACGGCCAGCGCATTGGTGTTCATGCGGCCAAGGCGCACCTCCAGTGTTTCCAGCCCCCGATGCAGCAAATAAGCATCGAACGGCCCGATAATCGCGCCCGCCAGCCGCCGCCATGTCTTCACGCCGTCGAACAATGTGGCGTCCCGCGTCGCCACATGGCCGCACAAGACGTCCGAATGCCCGGCCATGGCCTTGGTGTCCGATAGCACGCTGAAATCGGCGCCAAGGTCCAGTGGTTGCTGGCATAGCGGCGTCGCGGTCGTATTGTCGGCCATTACCAGCGCGCCCGCCGCTTTCGCGCGTTGGGCGACTTTGGCAATGTCGCACACGGCCAGTCCGGGGTTGGACGGCGACTCGATCAGCACCAGCCTGCAGCCGGTCATGTCCGCCTCGGCCATGTCCGCCGTCGGGCAGGTGCGCATGGTCACGCCCATCGGTTCGAACTGGGCGGCCAGCAGGTTTCTCACATTGTAATAGCCGTCCGACGGCACCAGAACCGTGTCGCCGGGTCTCAGCACCGAATAGAAAACCGAGGCAATCGCCGCCATGCCGGACGGGAAGCAGACCACGTCCGCATCTTCCAGGATGCCGATCTCTGCCTCCACCGCCTCGACGGTCGGGTTGCCGTTGCGGCCATAGAAATGGCTGCCATCCGGCTCGCCCGGCAAGTGGAAGACAGAGGTAGCATGGATCGGCAGCGAAACCGCCTCGCCCTTGGACAGGCCCCGGCTGCGATGATGCAGCAACCGGCTTATGGCAGACGTGTTGTCAGTCATGGGGGAGTCCGACCTTTTTCCCGTTCGCCCAGCTTGGCCGGGTTACGATTAGTTCCTGGCACAGCAGGCCCGCGTCGCGGTGGCGCGACATGGATTTGTAATCCTTGTGGTTCAGCGTGGTGATGAAGGCCTGCCGGGTCGGGAAGTGATTGACCAGCACGCCGTCCCAGTCACCGCCGCCAATGAAATAGCGCTCGGTTGATGCAAGCAGCATCGTCGTGCCGCCCACTTCCGCCGCCGCCACGGAAAAGGCTTCCGAGTAGCGCTGGTAGGCAGCCTCGCCGCTGATTGCCTCGCCATGTTCCGGGTCACCCTCGGCATATGCCGCCTTCACGCGGAATTTCAGCAGGTTCACCTGCGCCACGGGGCCGTCATAGGGGTCGTCGCGAAAGGCGCGGAACTGGTCGGCGGTGGGCTGGAGGGCGGGCATGTCTTGTGTCCTCGTGTGAGTGTGTCGCTAGGGGCGCTTGTCCGGATGCTTGCTGAAAAAGCGTTCGGTGTAAAACAATGCCGCGGCGTGAAGCCCATGTTGCACCTCAAGGTCTTCATAAGCCAGGAAATCGGCATAGGGCATTTCCAGTACCTCGATTTCCTCGTTCGGGTCCAGCGACTGAGCGCGCGTCTTCGTGCACCCGGTCGCGAGGAAATAGTGTATCTGGTTGTCCTGAATGGCGGGGTTTGCGAAACAGCTGCCGACCGGAATCATCTCCCGGGCCGTGTAGCCGGTCTCTTCCTGCAGCTCGCGTCGACCCGCCGCCTCTGCGTCCGTCTCGCCTGGATCCATCACGCCGCCCGGAACGCCCAGCAGGACCACGCCGCCCGCATGGCGGTATTCGCGGATCAGCACGACATTGCCTTCATCCGTAACAGGAATCAGCGTCACCCATTCGGTCTGCTCGATCACGTGATACGTCGCTACGACATGGGCGTCGTCCCGTTCGCACCTATCGGTGCGGACCGACAGGTACCTGTCCTTGAAGGTCTGGTGGCTCTCGATAATTTTCCAAGGTTTGATCGTCATTTCACGGCAGCCATGTGTGCCAGCTTGGCCAACAGCAGCAACCAAGGCCAGGCGTAAAAAAAGAAGTCGAATATATCGACCGGCTTGCTAAGTGAGCCAGCGGCCAACATGTTTAGTTTTTTCCAAATGTGTGGTTCGGGTGTGAAAGGTGCCAGCCCCAGCGTCAGGCAGGCGAGAATCACAAAAATGAGCGGTAACCGGTCCAGATACTCCATCATGACTGCTTCCGACGATCAGGCTTGAGGTGGCGCTCCAGAAACGCCATCCGCGTCTTCAACAAATGCACCTGTAACGCCTCGCCGCGAATGCCGTGGCGTTGGCCGGGATAGGTCATCAGGTCGAAGGCTTTGCCTTTTTCCTGCAACGCCGCCATTAGCCGTGTCGTATTGTCGAAAGTGACATTGTCGTCCGCCATGCCGTGCATCAGCAGCAGGGGTGTCGTCAAATTGTCGACATAAGGGAAGACGCTGGAGGCCTCGTAGCCGTCCGGATTGTCGTCCGGTGTGTCCATGTAGCGCTCCGTATAGAACGTGTCGTAGAGCCGCCAGTCGGTCACCGGCGCCCCGGCAGCGGCGGCGGCGAACGTACCTTCCGGCGCCTGCAGTACCGTCATCAGCGTCATGTAGCCGCCATAGGACCAGCCCTGGATCGCGATACGACCGGCATCCACGAAGGGCTGGCTTTTCAGCCAGTCAACGCCGACCAGCTGGTCGCGCACTTCCGGCCCGCCCGTGCGGCGATAGATGACGTCCTCGAATTTTTTGCCCCGGTTCGCACTGCCGCGATTGTCCAGCCGGAACAGGATATAACCTTCGCGGGCATAGAACTGGTCCGACACCCGGCCCCATTCATTGACCACTGTCTGCACGTGCGGCCCGCCATAGACCTCGACGATCACAGGATATTGTTTCGACGGATCAAAGCCCGGCGGCTTCAGTATGGAATACTGGAGGTCCTGCCCATCCTCGGCTGTCAGCGTCCCGAATTCCGGCATGGCATGATCAGGCAGGAATGGCGCATAGGGATGCGTCTCATCCAGCCGGTTATCTTCGATCCACGCAACCAGCGACCCGTCCGCCTTGTACAGCCCCACCTGCGGCGGTTGGCCCGGCGACGCGCTTGTGCCGACGAAAGACTTGCCGTCCGCAGCCATCGTGATTGCCCATGACTCGCCGGGCGCCGTGATGCGTTGGGGCTGACCGCCCGACAGTGGCACTGTATAGAGGTGACGCTCAAGCGGTGTATCGGCATGGCCCGTGAACAGCACCGCGTCATCCTCGGGCAAGACGGCGAGCACCTTGTCCACGGCCCAGGGGCCGGTTGTGACGGCGTGGGCTTCGCCGCGCCGGTTGAGGCAGGCGACATGTCGAAAGCCAGACGCTTCGGTCGTTGTGAGAACATGCACCGGCTGTACACTGTCACGGCCATGCGATTTCGGTGCGAAGGCGATGAAATCCGTGTCGAGATTGACCCAGCAAGGCTGCCTTTCCTCGCCCATCGCGGTGCGCGTTCCGTCCGGAACGCTGAACAAGGTGCGGCAGAGACGGGTCTGGTTTCGGTCAACGCCCTGTACGACGAGCGCGTCATCCGGCAACCAGTTGACCCGGGCCAGGTACTGGTCTGTCGCCGCGCCCCAGTCGTCTTTCCGCCAGTTGATCTGGGCCGTCTCTCCCGTCGCCATATCGCGAACAAACAGGTCCACCACCGCATTCGGGCGTCCGGCGCGCGGATAGCGCTGCGCGATGACGCTCACCTTGTCCGCCTCTATGTCGAAGCGTGGTATGATATCGACCGCGGATTCATCCACGCGCGTATAGGCGACATAGCGCTCGTCCGGGCTCCACCAGTAACCGGTGAAACGATGCATCTCTTCTTGCGCCACGAATTCGGCAACGCCATACGAGATTGTCTTGTCCGGTTCCGCCGCTGGCGACAAGCGGCTCTCGTCGCCGCTTACGAGGTCGATCGCATGCAGCGCGCCTTCGCGCACAAAGCTGGCATAACGCCCTTTCGGCGACACTTTCGCGTCGGTTTCGAACGCATCGGTATCGGTCAGCCGGCGGACCTGCGGGCCCCCTTCGTCCAGGGTTACCAGGTACAGGTCACCTCCCAGCGGCACCAGTATCGTGTCCGCCGTGCCCCAGCTGTAATCGACAATGCCCTTGGTCCCCGCGATCCGCTTGCGCTCGCGCAGCGCCTTCTCCTCTTCGGAGAGTTCTGCGTCGTGAGGTTGCAGCATCTGCGAATTGATCAGAAGGCTCTGAACGCCGGTTTGAACGTCGAACTGCCAGAGATCCAGCCGGTCCTGCTCATCCGGGCGTCCTTTCAGGAAGGTCACCCGTTTGCCGTCCGGGGAAAACTTCACGCCCCGTGGGGCCGGGCCCGACAGGGAAGGGGAGCCGTAAAGACGCTCCGGCGTCAGTGCTGTTGTGGAATCAGGCAATTGGGCTCTCCGATGGCTCAGACACGCACACTAGCGCCCATGGCGCTCCTGTCATCCCGGCGTCTAAAAATCGCGCAGTGATTGATTTATTGTGGCGAAACTGTGTTTTTCGTCTAGCCAGCCTGCCGGTCTGATCTAATGTGCCGCCATGGATGAGGGGTACTTCACTTTTGAACGCGCTCAAACTCTGCTTGACGGCAGTGAGGGTGGAGAATTGCTCTTGAAAGCGGTCGAGGCGATGCGCAACGCCGCCAATGACGGCCATGCCGCCGCCGCCAACAATTTCGGTACCATGCTGCACCATGGCCGGGGGGTCCACCAGGATCTGACCGGCGCAAGAGCTTATTATCACCAGGCGGCCGAGACCGGCCTGCCAGCCGCGCGTTTCAATCTCGGCTTCATGCTTGTGCGCGGGCTGGGTGGCGAAAAGCACGAGGCGCGGGCCCGCACGCTGTTCCTGCTCGCGGCAGAAGACGGCGAAATTGATGCCATCACCCATCTCGGTGCCATGATGATGACCGGTGCCGGCGGCCCGCAGGACTTCGAATCGGCCCTCAGCTGGTGGGCCCGGGGCGTCGATCTTGGCGACAGCCGTTGCGCCTTCAACCTTGGTATTGCCCATGCCGGTGGCCATGCGGGCGACGTGAATTTCGTGGCTGCATCGTACTGGTTCAGGCAGGCCCAACGCTTTGGAAATGAGGCCGCTGCGGCAGAACTCGATCGCCTGGAAATCGTGATGTCGGAAGAAGAGCAGGCCGCCGTGATCGCCTGCAACAGCCGCTAAGACGCGCCAGCCGCGTAGAGCCAGTCCCCCACAGCATGAATCCTGAACAAATTGCAATTCGTTCAGGATTCTGATACTGTGTAAAAACAGGGGAGTGACGCAATGCTGAAATGGATCATGAGACTCGCTGCGGCTTTGGCCGTGTTTATTATCGCTGCGGGATGGTGGCTTTTTGCTGGATTCAGCAAGGCGCCCAGTGCGGCGCCCGGACTGTTGGACATAGATCAATGGCGCAGCATGATCCGCGACGCAGGGGGTGACCTGCCGACGGAAATTCGCGTGCTGGAAGTCGGTCACGACTCGGCACCCATGCTCGCGGCCCGTGCGGGCGCTTTTACCGGCCAATGGCTGACCAGCTACAATTCCGTGCAGATCGTCTTTCCAGACAACACGCTCGTCATCGGCGGCGCGCTCGACCGGGCGACCTCTGAGGGCATGGTTCAGGTGCCGGAAGACTGGTCCTTCGACGATGCAGCCTATCGCAAGGTCGTTGATGCAATGCTAAAGGCCGACAAGGTCCTGATGACGCACGAGCACCTTGACCATGTCATGGCGATTGCGCGGCACCCGGACCCGGACGCGCTTGCGCCGCGCCTGTGGCTGAACGCGCCGCAGTCAACGACCCTGCCGCAATTCGCAGACGGCGAACTGCCTGCCGTTTTGCGTGACTTGCCGCCCCGTCTGGACGGAACGGTCCAACTGGTCTCGCCGGGCGTGGTGGCGATCCCGATGGCCGGACACACACCCGGCGCCCAGCTGTTTTTCATCACGCTGCAAGATGGTCAGGAATACCTGATGATCGGCGATACGGTCTGGTCGATGTTATCCTTTGAAGAATTGACGATGCGACCGGTCTTCACGCAATTCGTCGTGTTTGATCCGGACGAAGACCGTGCCGCCATACGGGAGCAGATACGGGCCATTCACGACCTGATGCAGGCCAATCCGCAACTGACCGTATTTCCCAGCCATGATCGCATCTGGCTCGGGAAGCTGTCGGAAGAGGGACAGATCATCTGGGGCTTTGCGGACTAGCGTTGCCATTGACCGCTTGATTTTCCGCGGCGCGCGCGCGAGTACAGCGCGTCCCATACCCGTTTGCACAGGAATACTCCGCCATGGCCGGTCCCCAATACGTTTTCCAAATGCAAGGCCTGACCAAGGCCTATGCTGGCGGCAAGAAGGTGTTCGAGAACATCCACCTGAACTTCCTGCCGGATGCCAAGATCGGTGTCGTCGGCGCCAACGGCTCGGGTAAGTCGACCCTGCTGCGAATCATGGCCGGCGAAGACAAGGATTTCCAGGGCGAGGCCTGGGCGGCTGAAGGCGTCAAGGTCGGCTACCTGCCGCAGGAACCAAAGCTTGATCCGACGTTGAGCGTGTTCGGGAACGTCGCCGCGAAATGTCCTGAAAAGCAGATGCTTGATCAGTTTAACACCATTTCGGAAAAGCTCGGCGAAGACTATTCCGACGAGCTGATGGAAGAGATGACCGCGCTGCAGGAGCAGATCGACGCGGCCGATGCCTGGGACATCGATTCCAAGATCGACATGGCCCTGACCGCGCTTGGCTGTCCGGAGAATGATGCCGACGTCGCCAGCCTGTCTGGCGGTGAAGCGCGCCGCGTCGCCATCTGCCAGCTGCTTCTGTCGAAGCCCGACATGATCCTGATGGATGAACCGACCAACCACCTTGATGCCGAAACCGTCGCGTGGCTGCAGAACTTCCTGATCAACTTTCCCGGTTGCGTCATACTCGTGACCCACGAC
>NZ_JBDNGN010000058.1:0-17454 GCF_041689225.1 Hyphomonas sp.
GCCCATGCCGTCGAACAGGAAGAACAGGACCGGCACGATCACCGCCCCGCCGCCAATGCCGAACATGCCAGCCGCGAGGCCCGCAGCCGCCCCGGCCACCGCGAGACCCAGCAAGAGCGGCCAGTACTGCAGGAAAATATCGATCATGCTTTCGCTTAGCGGGCTCGCCCGCCACTGGCTAGGGGGCCGTGTCGGACGAGACGACCCGGAACCCGATCTTCCGGTCCCGCGTACCACGCGACACTCGCGCCCGGTTCGCCGCCCGGTGCGTCGCCGCATTGTCAGACCAAGCTCCGCCACGGATCACGCGCAAGTCGCAGCTTCCGTTCAGCACGGCGCGGCCATCATTCGGGGCCGTGCTGAAATTGTTGACGTAACAATCCTCGACCCACTCGCGGACGTTGCCGAGTGTTCCGACCAGGCCAAACCCGTTCTCTGGCAGGCTGGCGCTAGCCTGCGGCCCACCGGTCGAGACCTTGGACCGGTCAAAACTGTCGCCCCACCAATAGGCGGTCTGTGTTCCGCCGCGCGCAGCATATTCCCACTCTGCCTCGGTCGGCAGGCGATACGTCCGCCCGGCCTTGTCCGACAGCCAGTTTGCGTAGGCTTGCGCGTCCCGCCAGGAAATCGACGTAACCGGCATGTCACCACGTTTGCCTGTGTCTCCCGGCCGGTAGCCGCCACAGCCACCATCAGCGAGACAGGCGTCCCAGTTTTCATATGTGATCTCGCTGCGGCTCATCACGAAGGGCGCAACTGTGACGCTGTGCAGGGGCCCTTCATTGCCAGTCCGTCGGGATTCTGAATCAGGCGATCCCATCATGAACGTGCCCCCCGGAATGGAGGCAACGACAGGGCAGGTTTCGCAGTCCGGCCGCGGGCCGGTTTGCGCAGGCTCCGGCGCGGCCCCTTCGGGTGCGGCGTCTTCAGCTTCAAGCTCGCCCGGCACGGTTTCCGAAATGGTTTCCGCAGTGTCGGCCGTTTCTGCGATATCCACCGGTATAGCGAGCCCCGGATCGGCCGCTTCAGTTACCGCAGCATCGGCCGGCGGCGATTCCCCTGTATCCGCTGCTTTGGCGACGGCTGACCCGTTGTCACGGGACGGCATCAGGGCGCTCACGCCCCACCCAGCGCCAATCATCAAGGTGACGCCACCGGCAATCATTGGCACGAGCGATGACTTGGGCTTCGCAGCTTTCGCAGTCGACGAAGGCGTAGCCACCATAACAGGTTCAGGCGCTTTTGCCTTTGTGTCTAGGACGGCAATGCGATTGCGGGCGAGATCAGAATAATGACCCGCTGGGTAGCGCTTCAGATAGGCGGCAAAATCTGCCGTATCGGTCGATGTCTGGATCGACGTCCAGAACGTGTTCTCGATCGTGCCGTCTTCGGCCAGCGGGCTGGCTACAGGCGCGGCAGGAGTGGGCGCCGGAGCAACTGGCACGGCAGCGGGTTTCGGGGCCACGACCGTCTCGGCTTTATGGGCAGCCTTCCGGGTGATGGCGTGACGAAGGTCGGTGACAAAATCGACCCATCTCTGTTCACTCCGGTCGCCGTCCCAGCCGATCAGGTCGGCAGTCTGCGTCAGCTCGAACAAGATCGGCCGGTCGGCAGTCGCGATCATCGCCGGGATCACGGTCGAATAGCGTTCGCCAAGTGTCGCCTCGGCGCGCACCCATTTGGACTTCACCGATACAGTCGACCAGAGGACGACCACGACATCGGCATTCCGCAGCATGCCTTCCGTCACCTCGTCATAGGTCTGGCCTGCCTTGAGCACCTTGTCCCACCAGACTGTCAGGCCGTCTTCCTCAAGTGCCGCAGCCACCTGCTGCGCTTTCGGCCTGTCCGCGCGGCTATAGGAGAGAAAAACATTCGCCATTCACGTCCCCACAAAGCCGCCATCCGGATACGTCGGGAAAGCCAACTAAGTAGCTACGATGACACAGATTTTTTGGTTTTCCAAACTGGATAGCAATCCACCAATAGCCATTGCATTCCTGCATAGCCCAAAGCAGGATTGCATCAGACGGCTGGCGAATGGCGCCGTGCGCGGCGCCGCGAAAGGGTGGGTGGTATGTTCAGATTCAACGATGAGCTGCTGCTCAGCGCCGACGACCGGGACCTCGCACACAAGAAATACCCGCGCGTCTTCTTCGCCATGGACCATCCGAATCTGCGCGCCGAGTTCCAAAAGGTGGACCGGCTGGCCAATGCCGCCAAGAAGCGCAGCCGGTCGATCGGCTGCCTGACCCTCAGTTTCGCGGTTGCGTCCTTGCTGACCTTCCCGCTTGAACCGCTGATTACCGCTGCATCCGGCGCGACGGCTGTATCCCTCGACCTGTTCAAGGCCATCGCAATTGTCGGTGCCGTCTGCGGCGTGCTGGCGATAATCTTCGGCAATCTCGGTCTCGCTTTCGGCAAGAGCAAGCGCCACTGGCTCCAGATGCGCCTGATGACAGAGCGCATGCGCCAGTGGCAGGCACAATATATCACCGCGCACATGCCCGACATTGTAGAGGCGGCAGGGTCCGAGGCAGGCCGCACCGGATATGTTGCGACCCGCGACCTCGCCTTCGAGCGGTTCAAGCGCTCCTTCCTCAGCCAGATCAGCAGCGAGTACACCAAATACACGCGCCGGGAAGCTGTCGGCCACATGGGCCAGACCATCGTCGACCGGGCAGGCCAGCAAGCTTTCTGGATTGATCCGGCCTGGGCGAAAGCGGCGGCCCGCAAGCTGCCTGGTGACCAGGACGGCGTACTGGAGGAAATTTTTTCGGCGTGTGAGGAGACCCGCCTCCTCGGCCAGGTCCAGTATACAAACTATATCCTGTCGTCTGAGGGCTCGTTCTGGTCGCTGCCCCGCAAACAGATCGCGATGCTGGGCAATACGATGTTCGCCTTGGTGCTCTTGGCTTTCCTGTCGAACTTTCTGGCTCTCATGATCGCCATATGGCCAGTCCCATCATTCGATCAGACAGTCGTGGGCTCCTTCGCCATCATCTTCGCCATCCTCGCCGTCGGCACGCGCTCGGTCGAGGAAGGCCTTCACCCGCAGCACGAGCTTGCCCGAATGGAGCTCTACGCGGCTCAGGTGAACGCCGCGCTCCAGCAATTCACCTCCAGCAATTCACCTGGCAGGAAAGTCGACGCGCTCAAGATGCTTGAGAAAGCGTCCACCGACGAGATGATCGAATTCCTTGATGCCAACGAGCACGCGCGGTTCGTCCTCTGAGACTACCAGACACCGGCCTGTTTCAGCGCTGCATCCAGGTCGGGCGGAATGTCGAGGGCCGCATCGCCGGTCTTCAAGTCGCGCGGCGCATCTGTCGGTTTCAGGTAGCGCCAGCCCTGGAACGGGCGTTTGGCCTGAGCATAGGTCCGCACCAGGTTCGGGTCGAACACCAGCTCGCACATGGCACGGCCTTCATCATCCTTGATTGCGCGGATATCGATGATCCGCTGGCGCACGCGGATCGCGCGCTTGATGACCCAATAGATCGAGCCGCCGTCGAGCATTTCCTCAGCCCGCTTCGGCGCCATGCGCGTGTGGTGGACGGGATGGTCGAGGCGCTGCAACAGCCGCGTTTGCCAGTCAGCGAGGTCTTCGATCGTATCGGCGCCCACGCACAATTTCACCATGTGAATCGTCATGGTTGAGAGACTAACGCGCCGGGCCGTCCAATCCAGTCATCAATGTGGGTTTGGCTGCTTTGCCGCGCTCGAAATCCCGCTGCGCCTGTGCACTGGCGAAGAAGAATTCAGCATTCACAATCGTTGCGGAATAGCGCCGCTCGATTTTCCGGAACGCTGCCCGCGCCTCCAGTTCGACTGAAAACCCGGACACATAGCTCATGCCCCAGCGCGGCTCGGTCCGCAGGAAATAACTCTGATTGTACTTCGTCAGGCGGCCGCCTTCCGGCCCGGCAACAGGTTGCGGCAGCATATAATCGATCCGCAGGAACCGCTCACCCACAGGGTCAAGCCAGGCTGTTGCCTGCAACCGTTCGGCCGCCCATACGTCGAATTCGCCATCATTCTTGGACGGCGTATGCCGGAACGAGATTTGCCATGCATGCCCACGATCATCGACCTGAACGCTACGGCCAAGGCTCGCACGCAGGTCGTCCGGGAACAGCCGTCCGTCAGGCGCGGCCTCGGCGGCCCAGTTCGCCGCCACTTCCTCCAGTTCGTCGTCTTCGCCTTGCCAGTCGAGCACCTGCCAGCGTTCAGCGCCCGTCTTGCGGGGATCAAACGCGTAGACGCGCTTGGCCCGGTCGCTCTCCAGTTCCACGGTAAAGGCCGCACGCAGCGTCTTCGGCGCCTCGGTCGCTGACAAAGCCGAGTTCATCGGACCGGTTCCGGTCACCAGCGAAAACGCCATGAGTAGTGCAAGCCACATCGACAAAACCATCCCGACTGAACTTTTATCCACATTTGCGGCATCCATGCGGCAAAGGACCAAAAGCACGTTTGGCGGCCATACTAGGCCGCCAAGGATTTATGGGAGTTGAACGGCGCTGCCTGTCAGGGTTTCACATAGGCGAGCGGCCGGTTGTGCTCGTCGAGCTTGAGATAGCGATCCCGCAGCTCCGTCTGGCGCGTTTTCAGGGACTGGACGTCCCCGTCAATCATCACGACGTCCGGATTGGACGTGATCTCGAGCGGATCGCCATCCCAGACCACGATATCCGCCCGTGCGCCCGGACCGATCACACCCAGCCCCTGCAGACCGAATATCGCTGCAGGCGCCGTCGTCAGCGCTTTCATCGCATCATCGTGCGACATGCCATTGGCCACGGCATTGCCTGCCACCTGCATTGCAAGACGGGCCTGATGACTCGAACTGCCGAGATGGGCAATCGCGACCGTCACACCGGCATCCATCATCCGGGACGCGTTTTCCGCCGTAGCGCCGAGTTGCTCAAAGCTGGCTGGCAGGTTTGAAAAGGCATCCACGATCACCGGAATACCGGATCGCGCCAGCCGCGGTGCCACGCGCCAACCTTCGTCAGCCCCGACAATGGCAATCTTCAGGTCCGGGTTCTCTGTGGCAAAGTCCATGATCGCGTTGAGATCGCTGGCCTTGTGCGCTTCGATCAGGATCAATTGCTCGCCCCGTGACGCAGGACCCAACGCCTCGGCATCCACCCGGCCGAGCGCGGTGCCGTCATTGCTCGTGAAATACCGCGCCGGATAGGCGCCCGCATCGTCGAGCGCGGCGCGAAACTGCGCCCAGGCCGCCGGACGCGAACCACCCGCGAGCGCGGCGCCGTGGTCGCCCAGCGAGATCAGCAGGAAGGCCTTGCGCGAAATCTCGGTATCCACATCGCCGCTTGTGTCAGCGACAAAGCCCTGACCGGCAAACAGGTTCGAGCTGGCTTCCGGCGCTACGACAATCCGCGTCACCCCTTCGACACGCGTCACAGCTACAGCGGTCGAATCCGGATTGAATCCATCCGCCGCATCCAGCGCCACGGAATAATCGGAGCTGCTTGCCGACGTGTCATCAGTCGCGTCTTCAGCGTCGACTTCCACGATCCCGGTACGCGAGAAGGCGGAAATAAAACCCGGGCTGACCCATTTACCGGTGGCATCGATGACCGTTGCCTCCATCGGCACGTGCGATCCAGCCCTGCTGACCGAGACAACCCGCCCCTTGTCGATCACGATAATCCCGCTCGGAATCGTGCCTTGGCTTGTTCCGGTCCAGACATTTCCGCCGACAATCGCGACTGGCGCGGCAAAAACGGGCAGAGCAAGGCTCGCGGCGACAGCGATCAGGCTGGCAATATGGCGCACGCTCATTTCAGGTCTCCTTCACCGGGCTGGCCGAGCTCGAAATCCATCACCGGCCGCATCGCTGCATCGCTGCGGTCATACATCAGGGCGCCATCGACAAAGACCTGGTCGGCCTTGGTGTAGACGCTGAACGGGTTGCCGGACCAGACGACCACATCAGCCATCTTGCCGGGCACGAGGCTGCCGGTCTTGCCGTCGATGCCGAGTGACTTGGCCGGGTTCAGCGACAGCCATTGCCACGCCTCTTCCTCAGGAATGTTGATGCCGATCTTCCGTCCGTCCGCCCAGGCCTTGGCGGCTTCCTGGTTCAGGCGCTGGATGCCGATATCGCTGTCGGAATGCACGATGGCGCACGCGCCGGCCTTGTGCACCATCGGGATGTTTTCCTTGATGCCGTCATAGGCTTCCATCTTGAAGCCCCACCAGTCGGCCCACATCGACGAACAGGCGCCATATTCCGCCAGCTTGTCGGCAATCTTGTAGGCTTCGACGGCATGGTGGAAAGCGGTGACCTTGTAGCCAAATTCCTTCGAGATATCCATGACTTGCGCCATCTCATCGGCGCGATAGCAATGCATGTGAACGAGGATGTCGCCGTCGAGCACGCCCTTCAGCGTGTCCAGCTCCAGGTCGCGCATTGGCGCATCGCCGCCTTCTTTCTCGTACTTCTCCCATTTGCGCTTGTAGTCGGCGGCCCGAATCCACGACTCGCGATAGCCAGCGACATTGCCCATGCGCGAATAAGGTGCCCCGCCGGGATAGCTGCCATTGCCATAACCATAGACCCGCTTCGGGTTCTCGCCGCAGGCCATTTTCAGCGTGTAAGGCGCCCCGGGAAACTTCATGCCTTGCACGGTCCGGCTCGGCACGTTCTTCAACGTCACGCCGCGCCCGCCGAACAGGTTCGCGCTACCCGGCAGCACCTGCAGTGACGTGACTCCGCCCGCCAGCGCCCGCGTGAATCCCGGATCCTGTGGCCAGATGCCATGTTCGGACCAGACTTCCGCCGTCACCGGGCCGGAAATTTCATTGCCATCACCATGTGCAGTGACACCGGGCGAAGGATAAACGCCGAGATGGCTGTGATTGTCGACAATGCCGGGCGTCACCCAGCGGCCTGCAGCATCGATCACCTTGGCATCGCCCGGCGCGGCCAGGTCCTTGCCGATCGCCGACACTTTGCCGTTCTCGATGAGAAGGCCACCCTTTTCGATCAGCGCGCCGGTGCCATCGATGATCGTCGCATTCGCAATGAACACGGACGGGTTCGGATAAGGCGCATAGGTCGAGGGGAACGGGTCCTTGGGAACCGTGATCTTGTCCTTGCTGTCAGCCTTGTCCGAGCCCCCGCATGCGGCCAGAATCAGGGCAAGGCAAGACAGGCCCGCCAGGGAAATTCGGTTCATCTGTTTCAGCCCCACTCGCTGTAGTGATTACAGGTGCATTTGTGCGCAGATTTGCCTCTGCGGCAAGGGGGCGGCGCGTTCAGCGCTTGCGGGGCGACGAAACGTTCTTTTCGCGGGCAAAAACCAGCTTCATCAACCAGTTCGGCGCAAACCGCTCGACGCGGGGATGGCGTTTCAACACGCTTTCCATCCAGCGATGGCCCCAGACCGAGTTTCGTCCCAACAGGATAACACCCAGGATACCGAATGGCAGGCCGATCGGAATCAGCGGCGTCACGATGCCAATCGGGATCGACAGGGCGATCATCAACAGGCCGATCAGGGCCAGGAGCTGACGGAACGCTGTATTGAAGCCGAAACGCAGGGGATCAGCCGGCCTTTGGGGCGGCAGGGAGGTAGTTTCGGTCATCGGGTTCGCTTCGTCGTCAGCCATTTTCAGTGATATGGGGGTTCTTGGTTATTCCGGCCAATGAAATCATCAGGATGTGTTCAAAGTCTGGCAACAGCGTTACCCGATTGCTACAACTGTGAAACTTCTTGCGGTCAAATGCGGGAACCGGGCATGAGGACGGCATGAAACTACAGTCCATCCAGATCCTCCGCGGCATCGCGGCGCTATTGGTCGTGTTCTTTCATATGCGCTATCAGGAACTGAAGGGCATCCTGCAAAATGGCGGCACCGAAGCCCCGTGGCTCTCGGGCGTGGTGACAAATGGCTATGCCGGCGTTGATCTCTTCTTTGTCATCTCCGGTTTCATCATGGTCGTCGTCACCCAGGGCGACAGGCCGGGCCTGCGCACGGCGGCTGAGTTCCTGTTCGCCAGGCTGACACGCATCTATCCGATCTGGTGGTTTTTTGCCGGCATCATGGCGGTCTATCTTATCGGCTTCCACGGCCTCAGCGGTGCCGGTCAGGGGTGGCAATCCTTTGCGCGATCTGAACCCGTCCTGCCCTATGTCATCAAGTCCTTCCTGCTGATGCCCCAAGTCGAGGATCCGATCCTCGGTGTCGGCTGGACCCTTGTGCACGAAGTCTATTTTTACCTTGTCTTCACCCTGATCCTGCTGGTCAGGCGCAGCTGGCTTCCCCTTATCCTGCTGGTCTGGGGCCTGCTTGTGATTGGCGGCTGGTCGATTGGCCTGTCGGGGCACCGGCCGGAAGACATTCCGGCACTTGTCTTCTTCCCGATGACAATGGAATTCATCATGGGCGCTGTAACAGGCCTGCTCGTCTGTTCAGGCCTTGCTTGGCGCGCCGGCACAATTACGCTTCTGGCCGTTTTGGCCCTTTGCGCATCACTTGGCATCCAAGGCGTCGAAACCGTCCACACGCTGCAATGGGGCCGCGTGATGCTCTATGGTTTTCCAAGTGCAGCGCTGATCTACGGCGTTGTCACGCTCGAGCGCACTGACAGACTGGCCTGGCTGATACCTGCCGCCGTCATGTTTCTTGTCACGGTCCTTGTTCTCCAGCTTTACGGCACGGTCGATGACAGTCCTCTCCACTTGCGTCTGGGTGGAACGATCGTGGCCCTGTCGGTCGGCACTCTGGCGATGCTGGCCACCCTGTGGGCCGGCTGGTATGGCGGCCAAGTGTATCCGCACATCATTCGCGGAACAACGCCTTGGTTTCAAAATGTGATGCACGGACTGGTCCGCCTCGGCGATGCATCCTATTCGCTGTACCTGTCCCACACGATTTTCATCGTCGTCCTCAGGCTTATCTTCGGCGTGCTGGGCAAGTTCGAGCCGATCGCCCCCCTCTTCAGGCTTGGGCATGCGGGGCTTCTGGACAATTTCACCTTCGTTGCCATCTGCCTCGCCGTTTCGATCACGGGTTCGCTGCTCAGCTACCGCTTCGTCGAGCGGCCGATGACGCGATGGTTCCAGGGGCTCCGGTCCCGGCTGTTTGACCCGCCGGAACCGCAAAGCAAATCCGCCCCCTGAGGCCTATTCCGCCGCGACGGTATCAGACGCGGGCGCCGTCCATTTCAGCACCGGCTTGCGCGCCGCCCGTGTCTCGTCCAGCCGCCGCATCGGCGCGAGGTAAGGCGCACCTTTGAGCGTCTCGTCGCCCTGCGCCGCGCGCCGGGCAATCGATTCCAGCGAGGCGCAGAATTGGTCCAACGTCGCCTTGCTCTCGGTCTCGGTCGGCTCGATCAGCATCGCGCCATGCACCACCAGCGGAAAGTACATGGTCATCGGGTGATAGCCCTCGTCGATCAGCGCCTTGGCGATGTCCAGCGTCTCGATGCCGTCCGCCGTGAACGCATCCGAAAACAGCGCCTCGTGCATGCAATAGCCTTCAAAGGCTGGCGTCATCACATGCTTCAGCTTCGCAGCGATATAGTTCGCGTTCAGCACCGCATCCTCGGCCACCTGTTTCAGGCCGTCCGCGCCATGGCTGAGAATATAGGCCAGCGCCCTCACGAACATGCCCATCTGGCCATGGAACGCCACCATTCGGCCAAAGCTCTCGCTCGCCTCGCCGTCGACTTCCTCAACGAGGCTGAACACGCCGTCCTCGTTTTTCACGACGAACGGCACAGGCGCGTAGGGCGCCAGCGCTTCAGACAGCACGGTCGGGCCCGAGCCCGGCCCGCCGCCGCCATGCGGGGTGGAGAAGGTCTTGTGCAGGTTGATATGCATTGCATCGACGCCGAGGTCGCCCGGCCGCACACGGCCCACGATGGCGTTGAAGTTCGCCCCGTCGCAATAGAAATATCCGCCCGCATCATGGATCAGGTCGGCGATCTCGCGGATGTCGGTTTCGAACAGGCCGCACGTATTCGGATTGGTCAGCATGATGCCGGCCACGTCATCGGTATGTTTCAGCTTCTCGCGCAGCATGCCCATGTCGACGCGGCCCCGCTTGTTCGCCTTGATCTCGTCGACGATGAACCCGCACTGCACCGCTGTCGCCGGGTTCGTGCCATGCGCCGAGGCCGGCACCAGCACGCGCTTGCGCGTCTCGCCCTCGCCGCGCGCAATCAGGGCCTGCCGGATCGCCAGCATCCCGGCCAGTTCGCCATGCGCGCCCGCCTTCGGACTCATCGCCACGAAGGGCATGTTGGTCAGCGTCTTCAGCCAGGTTGCCAGCTCGTCGATCAGCTCCAGCGCGCCCTGCACGGTCGCCTGCGGCTGCATCGGATGGATGTCGCCAAAGCCCGGCAGGCGCGCCATCTTCTCGTTGAGCCGCGGATTGTGCTTCATCGTGCAGCTGCCCAGCGGGAAGAAGCCGAGATCGATGGCATAATTCCTCTGCGACAGGCGCATGTAATGGCGCACCATTTCCGGCTCCGACAGGCCCGGCAGGCCGGTCGGCACCTTGCGCGTCACACCGCCGAGGCGCCCTGTCCGGTTCTGCGGCGCGGGCAGGTCAACGCCGGTCGTCTCACTGGTCCCGATCTCGAAGATCAGGCCCTCAGCCTGCAACAGGCCCCGCGAGCCGGACACGGTCGTAATGGCGGATACGGAAGTCGATGTCGGCGCCGTCGGGCGGCCTTGAATGTTCATGCTCATCAGACAATCTCCTTCAGCGCCGCCGCATAGGCGGCAATATCTTCCGGCGTCGTGCATTCCGTCGCCGCGCAGACGATCACGTCGCCCATATCTTCGCCCGGGAACAGGCGGCTCGCCCGTACGCCGCCGACAACGCCGGCCTCGTCCAGCATGGCCAGAACAGCCTCGGCATTCATCGGTGTGCGGAACGCAAACTCATTGAAAAAGCGCGGGGTCAGTATTTCCACGCCCGGCACAGCCTCCAGCGCATCGGCGAGATCACACGCCGCCTCATGGTTCAGGAGCGCGAGGCCCTGCAGGCCCTTGTCGCCCAGCAGCGTCATGTGCGCCGTGAAGGCCAGCGCGCAGAGGCCTGAATTGGTACAGATATTCGATGTCGCCTTGTCGCGGCGGATATGCTGCTCGCGCGTCGACAGCGTCAGCACGAAGCCACGCCTGCCGTCGGCGTCCACCGTCTCACCGCACAGGCGGCCCGGCATCTGGCGCACCAGTTTTTCCGTACACGCAAATAGGCCGACATAAGGCCCGCCAAAGCCGAGCGGCACGCCGATCGACTGGCCCTCGCCCACGGCAATGTCCGCGCCCATCTCGCCGGGAGGCGTCACAAGGCCGAGCGCAACCGCTTCGGTAAACACCGACACGAACAGCGCCTTCTTCGCGTGGGCAGCGTCGGCCACGCCGGACATGTCCGTCACCGTGCCGAACACGTTCGGGCTCTGCCCGATCACGCAGGCAGTGTCATCATCCACCGCGTCGGCCAGCGCCATCTCGCCATCAACCGCCACCGCCAGGTGGACCACTTCCAGCCCCTGCGCCTCGCACAGCAGTTTCGTTGCCGCGGCATAATGCGGGTGCAGGCCGCCGGACAGGATCACTTTCTTGCGCCGCGTCACGCGCGTCGCCATCACGGCGGCTTCGGCGCAGGCGGTCGAGCCGTCATACATGGAGGCATTCGCTACATCCATCGCCATCAGCGCCGCCACCTGCGTCTGGAATTCGAACAGGGTCTGCAGCGTGCCCTGCGCGACTTCCGGCTGGTAGGGCGTATAGGTCGTCAGGAATTCAGAACGCTGGATCACCATGTCCACGCTGGCCGGGATATGATGTTTGTAGGCGCCGCAGCCGACAAAGAACGGGCCGGACGAGGCCGAGCGGTTCTTGGCGGCAAGTTTCGACAGGTGGCGCTCGACGGCCAGCTCCCCCTGATGGTCCGGCAGGCCGGCAATCTTGCCACCGAGCCGGGCCTCCTTCGGTACGTCGCCGTAAAAATCATCCGCGCTTTTCGCGCCAATCACATTCAGCATCGCCTTGCGATCATCGTCAGTCAGGGGAAGGTAACGCATATCTAATTCGTCTCTTTCTCTCGAAGAACCGCATCTTGAGCGAAGTCGAAGGACGGGGTTCTGGCTTGATGTCTATGCGGCCCGCGCTCTGATCCTTCGACTTCGCTCAGGATGAGCGCTGCTTGAGGCAGCGGATGGGCTACAGTCCCTTGCAGAACTCGGCATAAGCGGCGGCATCCATCAGGCCGTCCAGTTCGCCCGCGTCGGCCAGCTTGATCACGCAGAACCAGCCATCGCCTTCCGGACTTTCGTTCACCGTCTCCGGAGCATCAGCGAGGGCACCGTTTGCCTCGACCACATCGCCGCTGACCGGCGCGTAGACGTCAGACGCCGCCTTGACGCTCTCGACGACGGCCATGTCGTCGCCCTTCTTCACGGTCTTGCCAACGTCCGGCGTCTCGACGAACACGACGTCGCCCAGCTGCTCGGCGGCATAGGCCGTGATGCCGACCTTGCCCTTGTCGCCGTCGACGCTGACCCACTCATGGTCTTCTGTGTAATAGGTCGCCATGGGTCTCTCCTCCTGTTTAGCGTTTGTAATTGTGTGGAACGAAAGGTAGCGCGACGATCTCGCCGGGCCGTGCCTTGCCGCGTACCATCAGATCGATTTTCGTGCCGGGCGCGGCATGGGCGGCGGCGACATAGCCCATCGCCACCGGATGGTCGACGCTGGGGCCAAAGCCGCCGGACGTCACCACGCCCACCACCTTGCCACCTACTTGCACCTCCGTTCCCTCCCGGGCCGGAGCCCGCTCCAGCGGACGAATGCCCACGCGCTTCTCCGCTGGGCCATCTTTCAGCGCCGCCAGGATGCGCGCCGCACCGGGAAAATTGCCCGCCTCGCGCCGTGTCTTCTGGATCACCCAGCTCAGCCCGGCCTCGACCGGGTCGCGGCTTGTGTCCATGTCATGTCCGTACAGGCAAAGCCCGGCTTCCAGGCGCAGCGAATCCCGCGCGCCAAGGCCGATCATCTCGACCCGTTCATCCGTCAGCATTTCCTCGATCAGCGGCAGGCACGCTTCGGGCGCCACCAGAACCTCGAACCCGTCCTCGCCGGTATAGCCACAGCGCGACACGATGCAGCGCGTGTCGTTCAGTTCGAAGGGCTCGTGGTGCATGAAGGCCAGCTCTTCGCAGCCGGGGAAGAAATCGCTCAACACGTCCACGGCTTCCGGCCCCTGCAGCGCGAACAGGATACGGTCATCGGCGCGTGTCAGCACGGCCTTGCCCGCCAGCGCGGTTTCGAAGATGGCCCAGTCCTGTTCTTTCACCGCGCCATTGACGACGATGTAGAGGCTGCCCTGCGCCTCGTCGCCCAGCGGGCGCGTGATGATCAAATCGTCGAGGATGCCGCCATCTGCGTTGAGCAGCACAGTCAGCCGCGCCTGCCCCTGTTTCAAGCTGGCAATGTCAGACGGCACCAGTGTCTCGACCAACGCCGCGATCTTGGCATGCGCCTCATCCCCGCCGCCAATGCCCTCTTCCAGCGACAGGAAGCACGGGCCCATGTGGCTGACATCGAAAATGCCCGCATGGGCCCGCGTCCATTTATGCTCGTCCATCACACCCATCGGGTATTGCACCGGCATCTCATAGCCTGCGAACGGGACGAGCTTGGCCCCGCGCGCAACATGCAGGTCGTAAAGCGGCGTACGCTTCAACGCTTCGGTTGGGGTATTTGCCATGGCGCCATCAATCCAAAAGGTGACGGATCGGCGCTGGGCCGAAATATCCGTCGCCCCCGCTGTCCTGGGCGCCTGAGAGATTCCGCCCGGCGTACGGGCTTGCTCCTTCGGCGAGGCCTCAAGGGCCTCTTTCCAGCGTGTTGACCCTGCCCGGTCCGTTTGCCTGAGCGTTTCCGGGGCGGTTGCGCCTTCGGCGGCAGCTTCAAGAGCTGCTCTCTCCCGGGACAGAGTTGAATTGGCTTTGGATTAGAACGGATTCGAGGGCGCGGCAAGCGACCTGCATCCGTTCCGGCAACGCGATCCCCAGAATCCGCAGGCCTGCCTCCAATTGGTGCACCCCTGACCAGCATGGCAGCGCCCGCCCGGCTCGCCCTTCGACTTCGCTCAGGGTGAGCCTCTCTCACAGCTCATCCTGAGCGAAGTCAAAGGATGAGGCGGGAGAAAGCTTCATCCGCGCCAGCTTATCAAATGCCCAGAATCCCGACACCGGCCTCCAGCCACTTCAGCACAGCCGTGGCCTGCCAATCGGTCAGGCCCCAGCAGGCTTGGCGCCAAACCAGCTTTGCACCAGGCCCCAGGCATTCTTCGACCCGGCGACGGCCTTTTCGGTCGCCCGTGCGGCGTGCGAGGTCAGGCCGCCACACCGTTTCAGCAGGTCTGCGACGACCGATCCGGATTCCTGCTTCACACCCTGCAACGCCTCTTCCGAAATCGCCTTGGCCTGTCCGGCCGACCAGCCCTTGAAGCTGCGGCAACGCCGTTTCGCCAGGTAACCGAGCTTCAGCGTCATCATCGCGTTGATACCGCCATCCATCAGCGGACCGGCCACCAGTCCGCCCATGCGACCCAGCAGGCCGCCAATCACGTCGCCGGTAATGTCGGTCACATCTTCCAGCGCACGCGACACGACAACGATGGCCGCCACATCCCGCAGGATGCGCAAGCTGCCCCCCAGGTGCGGCCTGCCGAAATAGATGCGCGACACCCGCGCAATGAGATTGGCATTCCGCCAGAGCACGATAAAGGCATCGACCGTCCCGTTCATCGACACCGCTGTCGCGACGCCCACCCCGACGGCCTCGGCATGGATCAGCGCATTCACTTTCGCATCCAGCGGCTTCAGCAGGGCTTCGATATGGTCGCGTTCGAAGGCTTCGAGTTCCACCGACACGGCCAGGGCTTCGTCCTGCGGTCCCCGCAAGGCCCGCTCCAGCAGCGCACGGCCCTTGGCGATGCCCGCGCGAATGGCGTCGCTTTCGTCTTTCAGCAGCGGATTGCCCGCCAGCATCTCGAGGTATTTCAGGTCGTATTTCAGACGCGCAGCCAGCGCCGACGGTTCCGGCGCCTTCGGATCGATCACGATGGAGGGAGGCCTCGCCGCAACAGGCATGGCCAGGAAGGATCGGATCGGCCGGCCGACCATGACACCAAGAATCAGCGCCAGGATCACCAGATAGGCATAGCCCAGAACCGGATGCACATCGTCGAACATACGGTAGAACAGGAATCCCTGCCCGATCACGACAAGGAAGGCGATCACGATGAACGCGGTTGCTGACCATTTCAGGAAACGCCAGCCTTGGGCCCATTGCGAGGCAAGTTCCCACTGGACGCCGTCGCTGGCCCCGGCGCGCTGAACCTTGAGTGCCTTCGCCATTAGTGTCTCCTCTGTGTCGCGGTCGATCCGTCGATACAGAAGATATAGGCACACAAGGGCGCGATGCCCTACATGCGCTCAGGCACGTCGATTCCAAGAATCCCGAGCCCGGCTTCGAGCTGCTTCAGCACAGCCGTCGCCAGCGCCAGTCGGCTCGCCCGCAGCGCCGGATCGCTTTCGTTCGCAATCGGCAACGCGCCATAGAAGCCGCTGAAGGCCTGGCTCAGACCGAACACGTGCTCGCACAAGATGTGCGGCATCCGCTTCTCGCGCGCGCCCAGCAGCGCCGCGCCGAACCCGTCCAGCGCCAGAACCAGCGTACGTTCCGCGTCGTGGCCCACGATAATCTTGCCCGGCGCATTGCCGTCGGCTTCGGCCCGACGCAGCAGCGACTTGATCCGCACGGCGGCATACATCAGGTACGGTCCCGTCTTGCCTTCAAAGCTCGTGAACCGGTCGAGATCGAACACGTAATTCGTCGTCCGCGTATTCTGCAGGTCGGCAAAACGCAGCGCTGCCACCGCCACGGCCCGCGCCACATTCGCCCGCTCGTCCAGCCCCATGTCATCCGGCAGGTTTGCCGCGCCAAGCTTGCGGTCGGCCTCCTCGAGCGCCATCGCGTTCAGGTCGGCCAGCCGCAGCACGCCGCCTTCGCGCGTCTTGAACGGCTTGCCGTCCGGTCCGTTCACCGTGCCGAAGCCGATATGTTCCAGATGCCCCTCATCGATCAGGCCGACCAGTTCAGCCGCCCGGAACACCTGTTCGAAATGCAGCGCCTGACGCTGGTCGACGACATACAGCATGCGCTCCGGCGTCGGATGCATGTGCATCATCCGGTCCTCGATCGTCGCAAGGTCGGTCGTGTGATAGCCCGTGCCGCCGCGCGAATTCAGCAGCATGACCGGCGGCATTTCCTTCTTGTCGCTCTCACGCGCCACATGCACGATCAGCGCGCCCTGGCTCTCTTCGGCCAGCCCCGCTTCGCGGAACCGCTCGATGAGGCCGGCGATCAGGTGGTCGACGTCGCTCTCGCCCTTCCACAGGTCGAACGAGACATTCAGGAAGGCATAGTCGACCTTCAGCGCCGCCACCGACACATCGATGAAATGCTTCAGTAGCGCGCGATAGCCTGCCCGCCCCGCCTGCAGTTCGGCCACGGCGTTCTGCGAGCGCTGATTGCGCGCCGGGTCGTCCTTGGCCTTGTTGCTGGCCGCCGGATACAGCCGCCCGAGGTCCTCGATCGTGACCGGCGATTCGGCAGGATAGGGCCCGGTATAGCTCTCGTCGAAATAGATCAGGTCCGGCTGGTCGTCATGAAGTTCGGTGACAAGATGGCCCATCTGCAGGCCCCAGTCGCCGAGATGCGTGTCCGACGTCACCGTATCGCCGAGGAATTTCAGGAGGCGTTGCAGCGTGTCGCCGATCACCGCCGAGCGCAGATGCCCGACATGCATCGGTTTGGCCACGTTCGGCCCGCCGAAATCGATCACGGTCACGTGCGGGTCGGACGCCAGCTCGCCACCCGCCATGTCCTTGTCAGCGAGAATGTCCGCCGCGCGTGCCGACAGCGCGGCGTCAGATACGCGAATGTTGATAAAGCCCGGCCCCGCTACGTCTGCCGACAGGACCAGCGGATAGGCCTTCAGCACTTCGGCAATCTCGCCGGCAATCTCGCGCGGGTTCCGGCCCGCAGCCTTCGCCGCGCCCATCGCGCCATTGCACTGGAAATCTGCCAGGTCCGGCTTGTCGGAGCGGCGAACGTCACCCCATCGTTCCTCCAGCCCCACGGCAGAGAAGGCGGCGCCAGCGGCGGCCGTCAGGTCTCTGATCAGGCTCGCCATGGTTTACTTTTCAGCGTTGAGGCGGAAGCGCTTGCCCGCCCGGTTGAATTCCAGCTGCTCCGGCGTCAGGTCGAAGCCGACCACGATCTCGAAATTCGAGCCGGCGATCGATTCGTCAAGCCGGGGGATTTCGATCCTGCTGAACGATTCGGTCTTGCCCGCCAGTTTCCCGCCCTTGAAATCCGCCACGACCGAATA
>NZ_JBDNGN010000059.1:0-5635 GCF_041689225.1 Hyphomonas sp.
CAATCCGAAGTTCGAGGTGATGCGTCATGACGTGACATTTCCACTCTTCGTGGAAGTCGACCAGATCTACAATCTCGCGTGTCCGGCCAGCCCGATTCACTACCAGTTCGATCCGGTCCAGACCACCAAGACCAGCGTCCACGGCGCGATCAACATGCTGGGCCTCGCCAAGCGCACGCGAGCGCGCATCCTCCAGGCCTCGACGTCTGAAGTCTATGGCGATCCGGTTATCCACCCCCAGACCGAGGACTATTGGGGCAACGTCAATCCGATCGGGCCGCGCAGCTGCTATGATGAAGGCAAACGCTGCGCCGAGACTCTGTTTTTCGACTATTATCGCCAGCACAAGGTCGAGATCAAAGTCGCCCGCATCTTCAACACTTATGGCCCGCGCATGCATCCGAACGATGGCCGGGTCGTCTCGAACTTCATCGTCCAGGCGTTGAAGGGTGAAGACATCACGCTCTACGGCGACGGCAATCAAACGCGTAGTTTCTGCTACGTGTCAGACTTGGTGACGGGTTTGATTTCGCTGATGGGCACAGGGCCGGAATTTGTCGGCCCCGTGAACATCGGAAACCCGGGCGAATTCACGATCCGCCAACTGGCCGAGCGGGTTATCGACCTGACAGGATCCAAATCCCAACTCGTTCACCGTCCGCTGCCGCAGGATGATCCTAAGCAGCGCCAGCCCGATATTACGATTGCGCGGGACAAGCTCGGCTGGGAACCGACCGTCAAGCTGGACGATGGCCTGAAGCCGACCATTGCCTATTTCGAAGAAGAAATACGGGTCATGGGCTGACGCCGATTGACCAGTGGGCCCGGCAGGACTCGAACCTGCGACCAAACCGTTATGAGCGGTCCGCTCTAACCAACTGAGCTACGGGCCCTACTGACGTTCCCGTTTAAGCATGGCTTTCACCTGTGGCAATGGCGCAATTCACTGCTTCTTGGTTACGAAATTGCATTGATCTTGGCGATATACAGATTGAAACGCAAGACAGGGTCGGATTCGCATTGAATCGGCCGGATTCGTCTGCAAGGATGCCATTATGAAGCAGGTACTGGTGACTGGAGGAGCGGGCTATATTGGCACGCACACTTGTGTCGAGCTGCTTGCGCGCGGCTATTCGCCCGTTGTCGTCGACAATTTCGTCAACAGCACCCCGGCTTCGCTGGACCGGGTTCGGCGGCTGACCAATCACGAATTGCCATTCTATGAAGCCGATGTGCGCGACACGGACAAGATCACTGAAATCCTCACGAAGCACAAATGCGATTCGGTCATCCATTTTGCTGGCCTGAAAGCGGTCGGGGATTCTGTCGCCAAACCGCTTGATTATTACAGCGCCAATGTGATCGGTACGCATAGTCTGCTGACTGCAATGATGCGCGCTGGGACGCGGCGCTTCGTGTTCAGTTCCAGTGCGACAGTCTATGGCGAACCGGTCTTCTTGCCCTATACTGAGGGCCACCCTCTGAGCCCGACAAATCCGTATGGGCAGACCAAGTTGTCGGTTGAATTGATGCTCAACGACCTGGTTGAGTCAGGCGGGATGACCGATGTGGCGATCCTGCGCTATTTCAATCCGATCGGCGCGCATGCCAGCGGCGAGATCGGTGAAGATCCGCACGGCGTGCCGAATAATCTGATGCCCTATGTGGCACAGGTGGCAGTCGGCCGGCGCCCGGCGCTAAACGTGTTCGGCGATGACTATGACACGCCAGACGGCACGGGCGTGCGCGATTATTTGCATGTCGTCGACCTGGCGCGGGCGCATGTCCTGGCGCTGGAACGATTCGAACGCGAGCCCGGCGCGATCACTGTCAATCTTGGCACCGGGCACGGCACATCTGTGCTGGAATTGGTCGAAGCCTTCCAGGCAGCGAGCGGCCGGAAAGTCCCGATGAATATCGCCCCGCGACGTTGCGGCGATATTGCCGCTTTCTGGGCTGATCCGAGCCAGGCCGAAGCGTTGCTGGGGTGGCGGGCCGAATATGGCCTGGCCGAAATGTGCCGCGATCAATGGGCATGGCAGAGCCAAAACCCGAATGGCTTTGACCTAGCCTGACACCGCATTAAATTTCCGGACCGACGCAACGTTTGCCGTTTTGCGGCCTTAATCCTTTGGGAAACAGGGCTAACAACCAGAATGGAACTCCAGACATGCTGAATCAAAAAACACTGATCGCTGCGATGGGTGCCTGCATGCTTGCGCTTGCGCCGGCTGCCTGTGCGCAGATGCCAACGACCGCGAAGGGGGCTTCAATGGCCGAGATGGCGCATCCGATGATGAACCCGAATTCAATCCAGCCGGAAACCACACTGGATATTTCCGCCGAGGGTGAAGTGATGCGCGCGCCTGACATTGCGTATATCACGGCCGGTGTGCAGGCTGATGCCGAGACGGCCAGAGCGGCCATGCAGCAGCAGGCCAATGCCATGACGGGCGTATTCGATGCGCTGGCCAAAGCGGGTGTCGCGAAGAAAGACATGCAGACATCAAACTTCTCGCTGCAGCCGCGCTATACCTATGTCGAGATCGATGAAGGCAAGGGCCGCACGCGCGGCGAGCAGCGCCTGGACGGCTACACCGCCTCCAACCAGTTGATTGTGAAGGTCCGCAACCTCGACAATCTTGGGGCGACGATGGACAGCCTTGTCGCGGCGGGTGGCAACACGTTCTCGGGTATCAATTTTGCCCTCGACAATGACGATGAAGTGCGTGCCGAAGCCCGCCGCAAGGCCATGGAAAATGCGATGTCCAAGGCCAAGCTCTATGCCGGCGCGGCTGGCCTCAAGGTCGCCCGTATCGTGACCATTTCGGAAGGTGGCGATTATAGCCCACAGCCGATGGCGATGATGTCGCGCGGCAAGGAAATGGCGATGGATGCGTCCACCCCGATCTCGGGCGGCGAAGTGGGCTACACGGCCCGCGTCAACGTCCAGTTCGAACTGGTGAGATAGGCCAGATCCAACTTGAAGATGTAAATAGCGGCGGTTCCGGAAGGAGTCGCCGTTTTTTCATGCCTGATCGGTATCAGACGTAACCTTCGGCGAGCAGGTCTTTCATGTCGACGATGCCGATGGGACGACCGTCTTCCACGACGAAGGCGTTGGAGATGCGGTGTTCGCTGAGGCGTTTGATGACGACGGCGAGGCGTTCTTCCGGCGAGATGGTGCGCGGATCGGGCGTCATGACGGATGCGGCGTCGCCGCCGAGCTTTCCGGCCAACATGGCGCGGCGCAGGTCTCCGTCCGTGACCATGCCGACGATGCGGCCATCCACGCCCACGACTGCGACGCAACCCTTGCGGCCTTCTGAGACGGCGAGGATCACGTCCTGCACACCGGCGTCCGTTGTGACGATGGGGATATCGTCTGGACGATCAGCGACATAGTCGCCCGCCGTTTGCAACGACCGACCGAGTTTGCCCCCCGGATGGCGGCTGCCGAAATCTTCCCGGCTGAATCCGCGCCGGTCCATCAGGAGGATGGTGAGGGCGTCGCCAAGGGCCAGGGCCATGGTGGTGGACGAGGTGGGGGCGAGGCCATTGGGGCAGGCCTCGGCGACTGTGGGCATGTGCAACACGACATCGGACAGGCGGCCGAGGGTCGAGTCCGGCGCGCGGGTCATGCCGATAACCGGGATGTCGTGGCTGCGGCAGTAACGCAGGAGGTCGACCATCTCGCGGCTTTCCCCGGAATAGGAGATGGCGAGTACGACCGATCCCGGCGCGATCATCCCGAGGTCGCCATGGCTGGCTTCGGTTGGGTGCAGGAAGAAAGATGGCGTGCCGGTGGAGGCGAGGCTGGCCGCGATCTTCTGCCCAATATGGCCGGACTTGCCGACGCCCGCGACGATCACATAGCGATCCGTCGCCATGATGATGTCGGCGGCCCTGACAATGGTCTCGTTGATGCCTGCTTCGAGTTTCTCAAGCGCATCCCGCTCGATGCGAATGACATTGCGCGCGATATCGATCTCTGACTCGGTTTTCAAGGACGGCTCCCTAGAGGCTATGCGCACAGGCGTCTGCCCGAATGGGAGCATTGGTCAAGCCTTGGCAGCGCGGAACGGAGCGCCAGACTTATTGCGCGGACTGGCGGGCTTCGTATTCGCTGACCGAAAAGGCAGGCCGGCCTGCCGGGATGACAACGGTCGCACCCTCGAAACTGGTCGGGGTGGCGTCTCCCTGTTCGAATTCCTGATCTGCAATCGGACCGGCATCGGCCACCAGGATTTCCCCGGCCTCCTCGGCTTCTTTGTCATCAGTATTGGGTGCAAGCGCCGGTGCAGGCGCGGGCAGGGCCTTGAACTTGATGGCCCTCGCCGCGTTTGCCACGCTGAGGCGCTGGCCGTTGATCATTGGTTCTGCGGCAGCATTGGGGTCAGGCGCCGCGCTGCCGAAAGCCGAGAAAGCCATTTCGATATTGCGGCCGGGATCGGCTGGGTCATCCGGGATCTCGTAAGTGTGAAAGGCGGCCTCGACGAGAGCTGCGACATGGGCATTGCGCGACTTGGACGTGCTTCCGCCGAGCATGATGGCGATGATCCGGTGACCGTCGCGCTCAGCGGACGTCATCAGGTTGAAGCCCGAAGCGCGGGTGTAGCCAGTCTTGATGCCATCGACGCCGTCGACTGTCTCAAGCAGCTCGTTGTGATTCTTGTGGGTCTTGCCTGCCCAGCTGAAGCGCGGCTTGGAGAAATAGTGGTAGAATTCTCCGTGATTATCGAACATCGCTTCGGCAAGAATGGCCAGATCGCGAGCGGTGCTAACCTGACGGCTGTCGGGCAGGCCGGACGCATTGACGAACCGAGTGTTCTCGAGACCGAGGCTTTGGGCCTTGATGGTCATGAGCTGGGCAAATCGGGTTTCTGTGCGTCCGAGGCGTTCGGCGACAACGACGGCGACGTCATTGGCTGACTTGGTGACGAGCGCGCCGATAGCGTCGCTAACGGTGATGGACGAGTTCGGGCTTAGCTTGAGATTGGACGGAGCCTGGCTGGCGGCGAAGCGCGATACCATCAGCCGTTCGTCCAGCGTGACTTCACCAGCCTCCAGCGCATCGAACAGCATGTAGAGGGTCATGACCTTGGTCAGTGATGCCGGATAGCGCGCATCGTCAGCATTGCGGGCGTGAAGCACTTCGTGCGTGTCAGCGTCGATCACGATGGAAGCGTACTTCTCCGCAAAGGCCGCAGGCGCAAACAGTCCCGTCGTGACGAGCATTGCCGCAAAGGCAAGTGTTCTTAACACTGGGGCTAAAGCACGCTGTTTCATTATGGCCTACCTTCGAAAAAGTATTAACCCCGAGCCGACCGAGGTTTACGATAGAGTCGTCGAAATGCGTTGACCAGACCTTAACGCAGAGTTGGACATCAAATTTCGGCAATCTGAGCGTGACTGTGCAAAAACCGTGCAGAAGTGATTATGTTGCGGCGCACAAAATATGTTGCGCATGCGAGAAAATCGGCTATAATGTCGCACAACTCAGGAAAAGGATCCGACCATGGCCAAGTCACCGAACACCGCTCCCAAAGCAAAACCAGCCGCGACCGCGAAGGCCGAGGCCCACGCAGCCGGCGCTGCGACCAAAGCGCTCGACGGCGGCATGGCCAAGATCTCC
>NZ_JBDNGN010000060.1:0-7532 GCF_041689225.1 Hyphomonas sp.
GGCCCTGCTACATCTCCGGTCAGTTAGCGGACTATCTTGGTGACAAAGGCATGACCCACACACGCGGCGCGCCTTATCATCCTCAGACGCAGGGCAAGATCGAGCGATGGCACCAGACGCTGAAGAACCGAATCCTGTTGGAAAACGACTTCTTGCCGGGCGACCTTGATGCTCAAATCGATGCGTTCGTTGGCCGCTACAATCATCAGCGCTATCATGAGAGCCTGAAAAACCTCACGCCCGCAGACGTCTACACCGGACGCGGCCATACCATCCTGCTTGAAAGGGAGAAGATCAAAAGGAAGACCATGAAACTAAGGCGCTTGCAGCACGCACAATCGGCTGCTTAACTGAAACCAGATGAGCCAAACCCTCACTAAGTCAGGCAGCCTTCTGTCTCAAAATACCTGACGACGAACACTGCGAAATGGGAAATAGTTCCCAAATTTGTTTAGCTCCGACTGCGGTCAGTCCGTCATAGTTTCTGAAGAATTCAAGCAATGTGTTAGGCGGTGCGTCAAAAAATGCGCAAGTCACATCGTCTGATACTCGGAACGCGATGCGCTGCGTCTTATGTTCGTGGGACGGAGGAACTATTTCATGTTTTTCATGGTCCAGAAGTCTGAACATCACTGGAGTGAAGGAGCTTGATACGGACACCTACAATCCCAAATCCTGCTCTCTCAGCCGTTTCAGCTCATCCCTGAGCGTGGCGGCTTGTTCGAATTCCAGGTTGGCGGCGGATTCGCGCATCCGCTTTTCTGTATCCGCGATCACTGCTTTGAGATTGTGGCCGGGTTCGCCCGCAAGTGGCAAGGCTTTTTCTTCGGCGAGGCCCTTGTCGCGGTCGCGGCGGGCGCGGGACTTGGTGCCGGGTTTCTCGCCGAGCTCGCCAAGGATGTCCTGCACGCCGCGGATGATCGTGGTCGGCGTGATGCCGTGTTCCAGGTTGTGCGCCTCCTGCTTGGCGCGGCGGCGGGAGGTTTCCTCCATGGCGCGTTCCATCGAACCGGTGATGCGGTCGGCATAGAGGATGACGCGGGCCTCGGAATTCCGCGCGGCGCGGCCGATGGTCTGCACGAGGCTGGTCTCGGAGCGCAGGAAGCCTTCCTTGTCCGCATCGAGGATGCCGACGAAAGCGCATTCGGGAATGTCGAGGCCTTCGCGCAGGAGGTTGATGCCGACAAGGACGTCGAACACGCCGAGGCGGAGGTCGCGGATGATCTCGATGCGCTCGATCGTGTCGATGTCGGAGTGCATGTAGCGCACGCGCACGCCGTTCTCGTGGAGGAATTCGGTGAGGTCTTCCGACATTTTCTTGGTCAGGGTCGTGATCAGCGAGCGGAAGCCCTTGGCGGCGACGGCCTTCACCTCGGCCATGACATCGTCGACCTGGTTGGCGCCGTCCTTCGAGACGGGGCGGACCTCGACGGGCGGGTCGATCAGGCCGGTGGGGCGGATGACCTGTTCGGTGAAGACGCCGCCGGTGCGATCGAGCTCCCACTTGCCGGGCGTGGCGCTGACATGGACGGTCTGCGGGCGCATGGCGTCCCATTCGGCGAATTTGAGCGGGCGGTTGTCGAGGCAGGAGGGCAGGCGGAAGCCATATTCGGCGAGGGTCGACTTGCGGCTGAAATCGCCCTTGTACATGGCGCCGATCTGCGGGACGGTCTGGTGACTCTCGTCGCAGAAGACGAGGGCATTGTCGGGCAGGTATTCGAACATGGTGGGCGGCGGCTCGCCGGGCTTGCGGCCGGTGAGGTAGCGGCTGTAGTTCTCGATGCCGTTGCACGAGCCCGTGGCCTGCAGCATTTCGATGTCATACTGGCAGCGCTGCTGGATGCGCTGGGCCTCGAGCAGTTTCCCGTGCTGTTCGAAATGTGCGATCGTGGCCTTGAGCTCGGCCTTGATCTTCTGGGCGGCCTGCTGGAGCGTCGGGCGGGGCGTGACGTAGTGGCTGTTGGCGTAGATCTTGATCGCGGGCAGGGACTGGATCTTCGCGCCGGTGAGGGGGTCGAACTCGGTGATCGTCTCCAGCTCGTCGCCGAAGAAGGAGAGCTTCCAGGCGCGGTCTTCATAGTGGGCCGGGAAGATGTCGACGACGTCGCCCTTGATGCGGAACGTGCCGCGCGTGAATGCAATGTCGTTGCGGGTGTACTGGTTGGCGACGAGGCGCTCGGCGACGGCGCGCGGGCCGATGCGGTCGCCGGGGGCGAGCGTGAAGGTCATCGAGGTGTAGGTCTCGACCGAGCCGATGCCGTAAATGCAGGAGACCGAGGCGACGATGATGACGTCGTCGCGCTCGAGCACGGCGCGGGTGGCCGAGTGGCGCATCCGGTCGATGGCCTCGTTGATGGAGGATTCCTTCTCGATATAGAGGTCGGCGCGGGGCACGTAGGCCTCCGGCTGGTAATAGTCGTAATAGGAGACGAAATACTCGACCGCATTGTCCGGGAAGAAGGACTTGAACTCGCCATAGAGCTGGGCGGCGAGGGTCTTGTTGGGGGCGAGGATCAGAGCCGGGCGCTGGGTCGCCTCGATGATCTTGGCCATGGTGAAGGTCTTGCCGGTGCCGGTCGCGCCGAGCAGGACCTGGTCGCGTTCGCCGGCCCGGATGCCCTCGACGAGTTCCGGGATGGCGGTGACCTGGTCGCCGGCGGGCTCATAGTCGGCCTGCACGCGGAAGGGGATGCCGCCTTCGAGCTTGTCCCAGCCGCGGTCCGGCCGGTGGGGCGTCCAGATCGACGGGGCGAGCGTCTCCATCGCGCCGCGCGCCGGCCCGTCCAGCGTGAACACGGACGGCGCCTCGGCAACGACATTGGGGGAGGATTTGGAGGAAGAGCGGGCCATGCGCCCAGATATGGAGGCGGGGCAGGGGCGTGTCTAGGGTGTTCTTGGTTTGTTTGCTGCGCTGCGACAGGGCGGTTCGCCGCTGGACAGCGCCGCCGCGTTCGCTTAGCCATCGCGGATGATCGACCGCCTCCTCTCGCGCCCATTACTCATCGCCGTGCTCGCCGTGGGCATGGGGTCGGGGATTGATGCGATCGTGAAGGGGGCGGCGCCGGCGGCGGGGCTGATGCATCTGGTCGCGTGGCGGTTCCTTTTCGGGGCCCTGCTGGCGCTAGCAGTGTTCCTCTGGCAGCGTCGGCCGATGCCACCGTGGGAGGCGATCCGGTTCCATACGCTGCGCGGGGCGCTGCAGCTGGTCGGCGCGATCCTTTTCTTCTTTGCGCTGACACGGCTGGCGCTGGCCGAGGCGACGATCATCGGGTTCACCGCTGCATTGATGGTGCCTTTCGTGGCGCAGTTCGTGCTCGGGGAATTCGTGTCGGCGCGGGCCTTCCTGATCACGCTGGTCGGCTTTGCCGGGGCCGCGTTCGCGATCAGCGGCGGCGGAGAGGGGGTGCCCGGTGACGGGCGGTGGCTCGGGCTGGCGGCGTGCCTTGCCTCGGCGGCGATCTATGCGGTGATCCTGGTGTTGCTGCGCCTGCGCGCGCTGCGTGAAGATGCGACGACGATTGCCCTGTTCACCAATGCCGTGCCGGCGCTGTGCATGGCGCCGGTCCTGTTCGGCATGGCGGGGCCGGTGAATGTGGGCGACCTGCCGGTGTTCGGGTTGCTTGGGGTGCTCGGCTATTCGGTCTGGTTCCTGATGACGCTGGCCTATGCGCGGGCGAAGGCGCAGCTGCTGGCGCCGCTGGAATATACGGCGCTGATCTGGAGCGCGCTGTTCGGGATCGTGTTCTTTGCCGAGATGCCGGGCTGGCGGGTGTGGGCCGGGGCGGTGCTGATCATCGGGGCGTGCCTGGCGATTGCCTTTGAGAACCATTTCGAGACGCGGCGGCAGACGGGCCAGCCGGTCAGCGACCTGCCCGACTAGGGGGCCGGAACCGTGCGGCACAAACTGCGCCGGGCGCCGGTTTTGGCACAGCGGTTGCTCGGTTTCTGGTGTAAAAGGCGCGGGGCGGGCCAATCCAGCCGTGCGCGGCACCTATCCATGCGGGCCCCAGGGGAAGGACAGACATGTTGAAAAAGATCGTTCAGGCGATGAAGGACATACGCAGCCTGCCATGGCGGATGGACAAGATGGAGTGCCATCTCGAGCGTATGGAACAGATCGTCATGGTGGCGCCGCTGTCGCCGATCGACAAGCATCTGGCGCTGTAAACGATCTATCGCACCGACGCGCTGTTCGACATCAGCTATGCTGTCTGGCGCACCAACCTGATCAACAAGCTGATGAGCCTTTACGGGCTCGACTGGTTCAAGGGCAAGAAGGTGCTGGAACTGGGCGCGGGGCTTTGCGAGATCGGCGCGTTCTTTGCCGAACTCGGCGCAGATGTCACCTGCCTGGAAGGGCGTCAGGAGACGGTGGACATGGCGCGCCTGAAGCACCGCAAGGTGCCAAACCTGCGCATTGAGCAGTGCGACCTGGAAACGGACTTTTCCCATTACGGGACGTTCGACCTGATCCTGCACCTCGGCCTGCTCTACCATCTCGGCAATGTCGACGAACACCTCGCCATCTGTTTCGGCATGACCGACGAGATGGTGATGGAGACCGTCGTGTGCGACTCGCTCGACCCGCAGAAGATCGTGTATTTCGAAGGCCGCAAGGACGTGATCGAGGAATCGATCCACGGTGCGGCGTGCCGGCCCTCGCCCTTTTATGTCGAGCGGCTCGCCAGCGAAGCCGGTTTCGAGATGGAGCGCATGTTCACGGCCGACCTGAATTCCGGCTATTTCGTCTATGACTGGGACCACAAGGATGACGGCAACCCCGGCGATTTTGACCTGCGCCGCGCCTGATGGCTTTGCCGACACATGGACAAGAAAAAACCCCCGCACCGTGAGGTGCGGGGGTTTTCGGGAATGTGTGGCTCTCGCGGCGTACGCGGGGCCTTAAAAGGCTTTAGGCAGCCGAGAGCTGGCCAGCCGACATTTTACCGCTGCGAGCGTCTTTCTCGAGCTCGTAGTTGACCTTTTGGCCATCATTGAGCGTTGCGAGACCGGCGCGTTCGACTGCGGAGATGTGCACAAACACATCAGCGCCGCCGGCATCGGGTTGAATGAAGCCAAAGCCTTTTTGGCTATTGAACCACTTAACAGTTCCTGTAGACATAGATCTTACCTGGTCTTAAAAATTCACGGGCATGCGGAGTTGCGCGCACGTGATCAATCTCGGGTCTTGCGGGGAGAAGTCGGTCTTGCAGCGGCGCTTAAGCACGGCCTTAGTTGCGAGTTATCCGACACAATTTCGAAGTCGATAAGCGCTTTATTGCACAGTTCCGGGGCAAGCTCAATCTATGTTCGCATATTCGCGGATGGCATGATCCTGCGCTGAAATGCATGTATTCTGTTTGCAATCCGTTTACCGGGCGAGCGCATAGATACGCGGATGAACAGGTTTGCGTCCAAATTGCAGGCGGGTTTCAACCGGGTCCAGATGGAACTCCGGCGCACCGATCCACGCGTTCAGGCCTATCGGCCGGGCCGCATGGTATGGCCTGACCTCAGCGCGTCGCGTGACGTTTCCATTCTCGACATGTCGCAGTCCGGCGCAAAGCTGACCTTTGGCGCCGGCGCGATCCTGCCGGACCTGCCGGGCGAGTTCTACCTTTTCGTCCACGGACGCGGCGGCGCTGTCACGCTCCGCCTGGTGTGCGAGAAGCGCTGGCAGAAGGACGAGCTTGTTGGCGTGCGGTTCATCCAGCGGCTGGACGAGGCCGACTTTGACCGGCTGGTCGCGGCAGAGCCTTCGCCGCATTGAGGCTGGGCCTCGAAAATTCGCCTGAAATTTTATCGATTGCGTACACCAGAACCTCACCCCGCTGTGTCATAACGGGTCGTCGCGATGTGAGCCGTTCCTGTTCCATATTGCGCCAGTGAATTCCGGCACGGTGGGCAAAACAGACCCTCCGGCCACGTACAAGGGTAAGATGATGGCGAAGACCGTTCTGGTAATTGATGACGATCCGACACAGCGCCGCCTGCTGCAGGCTGCTGTGGAGAAGGCGGGTTTTGCCTGCCGCACGGCGCCGGACGGCGAGACCGGGATTGCGGTGGCTGCCGATGCCAAGGACGGCGTCGACGTGGTGCTGCTCGACCTGACCATGCCCGGCCTGTCGGGCCTCGACACGCTGGAGCGCCTGTCGAACAAGCGCCCCGACCTGCCGGTGATCATGCTGACCGCGACAAGCGGTATCGACACGATCGTCCAGTCGATGCGCCGCGGCGCGGTGGACTTCATCGTCAAGCCAGCCAATCCGGAACGTGTGGTTGTCTCCATTCGCAACGCCCTCAAGATGCAGTCGCTGACCGGCGAAGTGAAGCGCCTGTCGCGCAAGGCCGAGGGCGGCATGAGCTTCGAGGACATGATTGCTTCGGCGGCACCGATGCGCCAGGTGGTGCGTCTTGCCGAGCGGGCGGCAGCGTCTGATATTCCCGTGCTCATCCTCGGTGAAAGCGGCGTCGGCAAGGAAGTCGTCGCGCGCTGTATCCAGGGTGCCTCGGCCCGCGTCGGCAAGCCATTCGTGACCGTCAACTGTGGCGCGATCCCCGAAAACCTCGTCGAGTCGATCCTGTTCGGCCATGAGAAGGGTGCCTTTACCGGTGCCATCTCGAAAGCGCCGGGCAAGTTCCTTGAGGCCGATGGCGGCACGCTGTTCCTCGATGAAGTGGGCGAACTGCCGCTCGAAGCCCAGGTGAAGCTGCTCCGCGCCCTGCAGGAAGGGGAGGTGGATGCCGTCGGCTCGCGCCGCCCGACCAAGGTGGATGTGCGCATCATCTCCGCGACCAATCGCGATCTCGCCGCGCAGGTCGCCGAAGGCACGTTCCGCGAAGACCTTTTCTACCGGCTCAATGTCTACCCTGTGGACATGCCGAGCTTGCGCGAACGCCGCGACGATATCCCGGCGCTGGTCGAGCATTTCGTGACACGGTTCAATGCAAGCGAAGGCGCGAAAGTGTCCGGCGTCTCCGATGACACGCTGAAGATGCTGTATGCGTTCGACTGGCCGGGCAATGTGCGCCAGCTGGAGAATGCCGTCTTCCGCGCCGTCGTGCTGTGCGAGGGCGACCTCCTGCAGCCGCAGGACTTCCCGCAGATCTCCGGCCAGATGCCCGACCTCGAGAGCCTGCCGGCAGCGCCGGTTGCGGCCAATGCTGTGCCGACCGCACCCATGGCCGCCAATGACACAGGCCCCGTTGCGGCGGGCAGCAGCCCGGTCAGCATCACTGATTCACATGGCGAACTGCGTACTCTGACGGAAATCGAACAGGATATCCTGCAATACGCGATCGAATTCTACGACGGGCATATGAGCGAAGTCTCTCGCCGTCTCGGCATTGGCCGCTCGACGCTTTACCGCAAGGTGCGCGAATACAATCTCGACGTGCGCAGCGAACGCGAAGCGGGCTAGAGCAACGTACAGCATGAGTGAATCAAATTGATTCCCAGCCTCCTCGAACTGTGATTCACAGTTCGAGGAGGTAGCTACCATGGCAAATTTGATTTCCCCTGATCTTCGCAA
>NZ_JBDNGN010000061.1:0-60059 GCF_041689225.1 Hyphomonas sp.
CAAATTGCGCGAGGAAGCCTTCGAGCTCAGCATCAACTGCTGTCGCGATCAATTGCTGCGCCCCTGTTCTCAACAAATCCGTCAGCGCGTCCGTCATCCCGTCTCGACGCGCAAAATCAACAATGTTACTCGTTTCCATGGCGGTGTATCTCCTTGGGTTGGGTTGCTGTCTCACAACAACAAAACAACCAGATACGCCGCCAACCTTCAAACCGCTCAAACACCAGATTCAGTCATAGCTCCAGGCGCTCGGCCTGTCGGCGGATATTGTCCCGGTTGGTGCCGGCGAACTGAATTCCGCCGTCCATACGGCGATTGCGTCCGGGCCCGATGCCTTGATTGTATGGGGCGGTGACGGGTCTGTGGCCTGCGCCCTGTCGGCCAGCGGTCCGTCCGGTCCCCCCGTGCTCGCGCTGCCGGGCGGCACCATGAACCTGGTTCACAAGCGCCTGCACGGCGAGGAAATGGACTGGAAAAAGATAATGGGCATCGCGCTGCGCGCGCCAGCGCCCGAGCCCTTCTCTGCCGGGTGTGTCTCGGAACACATGTTCTTCGTGGCCGCCATGATGGGGCAGATGACAGCGCTCGCCGAGTCGCGTGAAGCGGCCCGGCACGGCCAGTTGCTCGAGGCCGCTCAACTGGCGATCAATTCGGACGCACTCACGCTCGACCGGCGTCTGCGTCTCGAGTCCGTGCACGCATCGGGAAACCAGACATTCGACGCGGTTGCCGCTGCGGTCGTGATTGGCGGTGGTTCAGCACCCCGGCTCAAGGTTGCCGCGATCCATCCGCAGACGACATTCGACTGGATGGCCATAGCCGTGGACGCCCTGGCGAATGGCTGGCGCGACGCGGACTCGATCGAGATCGACGAGACGAAGACCGTTTTGATTACGGACGTTGACGGGATTGAATTTGCGGCAACCGTTGATGGCGAGACCGTCACCATGCCGAGTGGCACGATTATCAGCCTCAAACGCCATGCCGCGAACGTCCTGCGCGCCCGGCCCACGTGATGCGCATTGTCCAGCTGGCAGATCTGCACTTCGGAACCGAGGACCCGCGCGCTATCGATGCGGCCGCATCGCGGATAAGCGTACTTGAGCCGGATGTGATCGTGGTCAGCGGTGACATGACCCAGCGCGGCAAGTACCGCGAATTCCAGGCCGCCCGCGACTGGATCGATACCCTGGCCCGGCCGACCCTGATCGTTCCGGGAAACCATGACACGCCGCTGCTGAACGTGCTGTCGCGCGCGCGTCGGCCGTTCCAGCGCCACCATTCCTATTTCCCCGTCCGAAGCGACATGCTCCAGATCGGGGGTGTCAGCATTGACGGCTTGAACACGGCGCGGGGGTGGCAGGCGCGGTCGAACTGGGCGGAAGGTTCAGTCCGCCTTGATCATCTCGCCGATATTGTCTCCCGCGATGCGCCAGCTGATTCGCTCCGCATGCTCGCCTGCCACCATCCCTTCCGGTCCCCGACAGATGCACCGCTCAGGACGCGCACCCGGCGCGGCGCGCTGGCCAGCGAAATGCTGGCCGCCAGCGATATCGCGGTTCTCCTGACCGGACACGTGCACACGCCCCACGCCGAACTGATCCGCGAAGCAACCGGCAACTATATCGCGATCTCGGCCGGCACACTTTCTACACGCCTTCGCAACGCGCTTCCGGCCCTCAACAGCCTGAATGTGACCACATCTGGGGTCTCGGTCGAGACGCATGATTTCGACGGCATGGTGTTCAAGGCCCGGCCATTGGGGCGGTGGCGGACGTCCGACCTCCTGCCTCACGCGCCCACGCGAAGCGCAACCATTTCGCCGTTTAAACGGGCCTCGCAACCGCAAGACTAGGGAGTTTCGCGTATTTCCAGCGGATTCCTTTTGTCAGTATGAAAAACAGCGCCCGCTAAGCCGTTGATTGGACGCGAATGACCAACAACAAGGAGCTCAGAATGAACACCAAGACCGCTACAAGTGCCGCGCTCAAATCAGAGATCAATGACGATGTCGACGCCCTGAAGGGCGATATTGCCGCCCTGCGTGACGACCTTCGCGAAGTCGTTAAGGATATGCGCAGCCTCGCAACCGTACGCGCTCAGAAAGGCGTGGAAAAAGGGACTGAACTGGCCAGGAGGGCCGGCAGCGAAGTGGAAGAGGCCAAGGATGCCGTCGAGACGCGCATCCGCGAAAACCCGCTGACCGCTATCGGTATCGCTTTCGGCGCTGGGCTCGTCCTCGCGATGCTCCGCCGGAACTAAGCCTCAATGGACACGACGAAACTTCGTCTCTTCGCGGCAGTCGCCGGGATCGTCTTCGGTCTCGGCGGCGTGTTTGCGCTTGCAGTCGCTTCAACGCTCGCACTTGCCAGCATGATGGGCATTGTCGGTGCCAGCTTCACCGTGGCGGCGCTGCTGCTGTCGGCCGCCTGCGCCTGCCTCTATCTCTTTCTCCAGCCCCAGCGCTCTTCGTCGGAGGAAGTGGACAATATCGAGGACGCGGCCGCTGATGCCCTGGCAGACCTGCCATTCGACGCGATAAAGTCGATCATTGAAAAGCGCCCGCTCACCGTGGCAGCGCTGGCAATGGTTGCGGGTTACTCCCTTGTGCGCGATCCTGCAGGTGTGGCGCGCCACGCCCAGCGTTTCATGCTAGGATTGCTATGAGATAGATGAGACGTCCCGACAGGAAATTCATGCACCCTGCCATTCTGATTGTTTCCGCCCTCACGGCGGGTGCGGCGCTCGCGCGCAAACTCCTCTCGGGCGAAGTCGCCAGCCGCAAGAACAAGGCGATTGAGGCCGCCGCCCAGGAGGCGCGCATCCGCATCCGGCGCGAAGCCCATAAATTCCTGAAAACGAGTTTCCGCCACTTTGCCATCGCCACGGGCGTGAAAGCGGCCATCCTCGCCACGCTCTGGATCGTCTGGCGCGCGCATGGCCTCAGCGACAAGGCGATTTCCATCTCCGTCGGCACCGCGCTCGTCGTCTTCCTGATCCGAGACGCCTGGGTCGTTTCCCCGACCGCCCGCTATGTGATAAGTTCGATGCTGCGCAATGGCTGGCATCCCCTGCGCGCCTTGCGCGAAACCGTTGCGGCGCTCGTGTTCGAGCAAGTGCTGGCAGAAGCCCAATCCCAGCCCCAGCCGCGATCCCACAAATTGCTCATCTCACTTGCCGGCCATGATCGCGAGACCCTGCACAAGGAAGTCGCCGAAGCGGTGGCCGACATTGCCCGCCAGACCTCATGGAACGATCTCAAGCCCTATATTTTCGGCGCCGTCGCCAAGACCGTGTCGATCATGGCCATCTACGGTATAATGGTCGCCGTGCTCGTCTCCCGTCTGCCCTGAGCGAAGTCTGGAGCGGGTGAAGGGAATCGAACCCTCGTCACTTGCTTGGGAAGCAAAAGCTCTACCATTGAGCTACACCCGCGTGCCGCGCTCATTTGAGCCGGAAAACACGCCCGCGCAAGACCCGTTGCCATTGCCGCTGGCGATTCGCCGCCGTCCGGCGTAGAAGGCGGCTCATGAACGGATTTTTACTCGTAGCAGCAGGCGGCGCCCTCGGCGCCATGCTCCGGCACAGCGTCGGATTTGCCGCCGTGCGCATGCCCCTGGGCGGCGCGGCGGGCGCGACCCTGATCGTCAATATTGTCGGCAGCGCCCTGATGGGCGTGTTGATGGCCTGGCTGATGCACCGGCAGGGCCCGTCGCAAGGCGCATGGCTGATGTTCCTCGGCACCGGCCTGCTCGGCGGATTCACCACATTCTCCGCCTTTTCACGCGAAGTCGTCATCATGATGGAATCCGGCGCTTACATGCGCGCGCTCAGCTATGCGCTCGTCTCTTTCACCGTCTCGGTCCTAGCGCTGATGGCGGCGCTTTACATTACACGGAAGGTGCTCGCATGAGCGGCCAGATCATTACCGAAACCGTTACCGACAAGGAAGAAGGCACGCGCCTCGACCGCTGGATCAAGCGCCGCGTGCCGGTCACGCAGGGCCAGGTCGAGAAATGGCTGCGCACCGGCCAGGTCCGCGTCGATGGCGGCCGCGCCAAGGCAAACATGCGGCTGTCGGAGGGCATGGCCGTGCGCCTGCCAATCCTTGACGGCGAAGCCCCGCGCCAGCGCGACCCGGCGGCGAATGCCACGCAAAAGGACCGCGACTTCCTAAAAGACCTTATCATCTACGAAGACGACGAGATGATTGCCTTCAACAAGCCTGCCGGCATTGCCGTGCAGGGCGGGTCGGGGCAGGGGCGCCATATCGACGGCATGTTGCCTGCTTTGTCCGAAGGCCAGCACCGCCCGGTTCTCGTCCACCGGCTCGACAAGGATACGTCCGGCGTCCTGCTCGTCGCCAAATACCCCGCCGCTGCCGCGCGCCTGGGTGACCTGTTCCGGGGCCGTGAAATGGACAAAGTCTATTGGGCCGTTACCGTCGGCGTGCCCAACCCGCCCTTCGGCCAGATCCGCTGTTGGATGGTCAAGGGCGTGCCCGACGACCGCGAGGAAAGCGGCTGGCGTCCGGTCAATCCGAAAATCAAGCACCGCGACGCCGACCGTGAGCGGATGATCCGCAGCTCACAGGGTATCGAAGGTGCCAAGCATTCGATCACCGACTATGCCGTCATCTCGACGGCCGGGCAGAAGGCCGCCTGGGTCGCCCTCAAGCCGCTGACAGGCCGCATGCACCAGCTGCGCTTCCACATGCTGGAAATGGACACGTCGATCCTCGGGGACTTCAAATACAAGAGCCGCCGCGAAGTGCCCAACGGCCTCGCCCATGGCATGCACCTGCACGCCCGCGCGCTGATCGTCCCGCGCGAACATGGCAAGCCGCTCAGCATCGTCGCGCCACTGTCGCCGCACATGAAAGAGACGTTCGAAACCCTCGGCTTCCTTGAACAGGAGGCGGGCAAGAACCCGCTGGCGCCTTTCGTCTGATGCTGAAACTCGCGATCTGGGACATGGACGGCACCATCGTCGACAGCCGTGACGTCATCCTGGCGGCGATGACCCGCGCCTTCGAGACCTGCGATCTCGCCCCGCCAGCGCATGACGAGACGCGCAAAATTGTCGGCCTCAGCCTGCATGATGGCTGCCGCATCCTCGCGCCGGACGACATCTCTGACGGCAAGCTGGACGATCTCGTCGGTGCCTATCGCGATGCCTTCATCCTGCGCCGCACCGAGCCCGGCTTCCTCGAGCCGCTCTATGACGGCGCGATGGAAACGCTGCAGCAGCTGCGCGATGACAACTGGCTGATCGCCATGGCTACGGGCAAGTCGCATCGCGGCATCCGGGCCATTTTCGAGATGCACCCGCTCGAATCCTATTTCGATACAATCTGGTGCGCCGATGACGGCCCCGGCAAGCCACACCCGTTCATGGTCGAACAGGCCATGGGCGCGCTGGGCGCAGAGCCGCATCAGAGCCTGATGATCGGCGATGCCATCCACGACGTCAACATGGGCAACGCTGCCGGTGTGCGTACACTGGGCGTCAGCTGGGGCTTCGGCACAGCCGGAGAACTCGAAGCGGTCGGGGCCCACGAGGTTCACCTCTCGTTTGCCACGCTGCAGGAAAGCCTCGCCCGGTTCGGTCTGAACCCCGGGAACTGATGCCTGCCCGCCGCGGTGGACCGGTATGGAAAAGCGCAAAACAAAAAACAGACAGCTCGTGTCTTGGAAGTTTGAAGCCTGTGTCGTCGCCGCCGGTGCGATCATGCTTGGCGTCTTCCTGGCGTTCATAATGCTTCGAGAGGCCGAGGCAGGCCCAGCGCCGATCAATCACTTTATCCAGTCGGACTGTGATGTCTTTGATCGCAACTTCAAGGTGGGCAGAGAGACTTGTGATGTCGGGCCCACCGCCCAGAAAATCTGCCTGCGCAGTTCACCACTGGAAAAAGAGATCCAGCGCGGCGAGATCCTGCCAGCTTATATACCGGCGCTCGGAGCAGAATTTCGCGTGATTGTCGAAACCAGCCTCAAGGACGAGACCCTCCGGATCGTTCGTTACGGCCAGACGCTAATCCTGCTGGAACCAGAGGCGCGCCGGGTTGAAGACGTCCTGCACCTGACTTCATGTCGGCCCAGAACTTCGCCACACAGCCAAAAGTCTGAAATGCCACTTGGAACTGCGCGCCAGCGGGCCTAAAGCCTGCGGCATGACAAGTTCCAACCAACCCAAACGCTTCTATAAGAAGGCCGGCATCGAACCCATCGACGGCGGCTGGACCGTGGCGCTCGATGGCCGCACCATAAAGACGCCGGGCCGCGCCGCGCTCACCCTGCCCAGCGAACGCCTCGCCAAGGCCGTCGCCGCCGAGTGGAACGCCCAGGAAGAGCATATCGATCTCCTGGCCATGCACCTCACCCGTCTCGCCAATGTCGCCATCGACCGCACGGAAGAGACGCGCGACGACATGGCCGACGAACTCGCCCGCTATTGCGAGACCGACCTGATCTGCCATATCGCCGAAACGCCCGACGAGCTCGCCGAGAGTGAGGAATCCCACTGGGCGCCGGTGCGCGACTGGGCCGGCGACACGCTCGGCGTCAACCTCGTCTCCGTGGTCGGCATCGTCGCCTCGCCCCAGCCAGACGCCTCGCTTAATGCGGCCCGCGACCACGCGCTCGGCCTCGACGTCTTCCGCCTCACCGGCCTCGTCTATGGCGCCGGCCTTTATGGCTCGGCCCTGCTCGCGCTGGCCGTGGAGCAGGAAGCGATGAGCGCCGAAGACGCCTATGAAGTCTCCCGCATCGATGAAGCCTGGCAGGCCGAACATTGGGGCGAAGACGCCGAAGCCAAGGCGGCGACAGAGAACAAGCGGCTGGAAGCCAAGGCCCTCGGCGTCTGGTTCCGCGCGCTGGCCTGATCCGGCCCGTTTCCCGCTTTTCGCAGCCGAATGCAGGATGAACATCGGCTTCAGCCCCGGTTCCTGCGCCCCATGTTTTCCTGCACCCATGATAAATCGCATCATGACCTTCCGAGTGGCTGCTGCAGCGTTTGCTGTACCGGCGCTCTTCGCTGCCCCTGCTGCCGCAGACCCGGTTCGCGGGGCGATCGTGCAATTCGAGCACAAGCTCGCCACCAACACGCCACTCACCCTCCAGGTCGGCCACAATAGTCGCGACCGGCGTGACACCCGCGATTATCGCGGCAGCTACCGCCTCAACCAGTGGCGCCAGTCCGAGCGTGAGGTCAGCAGCCTGCGCCGCGATGCGCTCCAGGCCTGCCGCCGCGCGGTGGCGAAACAGGCCTACCGCATCGGCTATCGCGACGTGGATTTCGACGATGACCGCCGCGTCCGCCAGACCGGCCCATACGACTTCCGCGTGCGCCTCGACGATGTCGAGTTCGAGGCCCGTCGCCGCGAGCGGGAAAGCGACGTGACCTGTTCAGTGCGGCGCGGCTATGTGGTGAATATCGAAGGTATCCCCGCTGCAGGCCACCGCGGCGACCAGAAAGCCCGGAATGATCATGGCCGCGGTAATTACGGCCATCGCGGCTACTGATATGGCATCTCGGACAAGGGCCCCGGTCTCCGGATCGGGGCCTTTTTCATGCCCGGTGCCCTGCCATCGCTGCCGCGCCGTCACCCATTGCCACACTTGCCATTGCTGATGGGCTGTTTATCAGTCTCGGCCACAGGTTTATGGCAGGGAGAGGCCCCGAATGCAGGACGTTATCGAAGCTCTGGAAGCACGCCGCGAAGCAGCCCGTCAGGGTGGCGGCGCCGCTCGGATCGAGAAGCAGCACGAAAAGGGCAAGCTGTCCGCCCGCGAACGCGTCGCCGTCCTGCTCGACGAGGACAGTTTCGAAGAATTCGATATGTTCGTGGAACATCGTTGCGCCGATTTCGGCATGCAGGACCAGAAAATCCCCGGTGACGGCGTCGTCACCGGCCAGGGCACCATAAATGGCCGCCTCGTCTACGTCTTCTCCAAGGACTTCACCGTCTTCGGCGGCAGCCTCAGCCGCGCCCATGCCGACAAGATCGTCAAGGTCCAGAAGATGGCCGTGCAGAACGGCGCGCCGGTTGTCGGCATCTTCGATGCCGGCGGCGCGCGCATCCAGGAGGGCGTTGATTCGCTCGCCGGTTATGCCGACATCTTCATGGAAAACGTCCTCTCCTCCGGCGTGATCCCGCAAATCTCCGTCATCATGGGTCCGTGCGCCGGCGGCGACGTCTATTCGCCCGCCCTGACAGACTTCATCTTCATGGTGAAGGACACGTCCTACATGTACGTCACCGGCCCTGACGTCGTGAAAACCGTCACCAATGAGGAGGTCACCCACGAGACCCTCGGCGGCGCCTCCGTCCATGCGGCCAAATCCGGCGTTGTCGACGGCGCCTTCGAGAATGATATCGAGGCGCTGACGCAAATGCGCCGCCTGATCGATTTCCTGCCGCTGTCAAACCGCGAAGACGCGCCCGTCCGCCCCGTGCATGACGAGATGGAGCGGACCGAGAACAGCCTCGACACGCTGATACCGCCAAACCCGAACACGCCCTATGATATGAAGGAACTGATCATGAAGGTTGCCGACGAAGGCGACTTCTTCGAGATCAGCCCGAATTTCGGCGCCAACATCATCTGCGGCTTTGGCCGTATCGAGGGCTCCACGGTCGGCTTCGTCGCCAACCAGCCGATGACGCTCGCCGGCGTGCTCGACATCGACGCCTCCCGCAAGGCGGCCCGCTTCGTGCGCTTCTGCGACTGTTTCAACATTCCCGTCGTCACCTTCGTCGACGTGCCGGGCTTCATGCCGGGCACCAAGCAGGAATATGGCGGCCTCATCAAGCATGGCGCCAAGCTCCTCTTCGCCTATGCAGAAGCCACCGTTCCCAAGGTTACCGTCATTACACGGAAAGCCTATGGCGGCGCCTATGACGTGATGAGTTCCAAACACCTGCGCGGCGACGTCAACTATGCCTGGCCCACAGCCGAGATCGCCGTGATGGGCGCCAAGGGCGCCGTCGAGATCATCTACCGCAAGGAGATGGGAAACCCGGAAAAGATCGCTGAGCTGACGAAGGAATACGAAGACAATTTTGCCAACCCTTATGTCGCCGCCCGCCGGGGCTATATCGACGACGTGATCATGCCCCACTCCACCCGCAAACGCATCGCCAAATCCCTGCGCGCCCTGCGCACCAAGCAGCTCGAAAACCCCTGGAAAAAGCACGACAACATTCCGCTTTAGGGGCAGGCGGTAGTTGGAGACTTCAGATGATGTCCGGGCGGGTCATCGGCGGCATATTCTTCACAGGCATGTCTGCTGTGGCGGCCATGATTTTCTATAGCCACACGTACACTAAGGGTGTTGGTGTTTCGCTATGAGGAATCGCCATCATCGCGCTAGCAGGTGCCCTTTTGGGTTCCGGCGCTTGGAAGCTTTGGCAGCTATTCTCAAAAAGCAATCGTAGGGTGGGTCGAGCGCAACGATACCCACCATTACCCGCCGCGCCCGTTTCGCGCACCCCAGCCGCATGACCCAAGTCGAGGACCTGCATCTCCGCCCCGCGCGCGCTGCTGACAGCGCGGACTGTTCCTCCCCCTGAAAGGGCGAGGCTAGGTGGGGGTCCACAACAGGTTCGCCGCTTCAAGCCACAGCTAGCGTTCGCCGCAGACCCTGCGCAGGCAGGGGTCCATGGATACCTGCCTGCGCAGGTATCGGCGGTGACTTGGTTGCCTTAACGGAAACGCGTCTGCGTTTCCACCTCACCCCCAACACCTCCCTTGCTCACCCTCAGGAAACCCTGCCTACATTCTTCCCATACACGCTCAACCCGCCGCCCACCGGCGCAAAGGAAGGAAACCCACCCATGGCCGAAGCCTATATCTGCGCCGCCGTGCGCACCGCCGGAGGCCGCCGCAATGGCCGCCTCTCGGGCATCCACGCAAATGACCTTGGTGCCCGCGCGCTCGACGCCGTCGTCGCCCGCGCCGGGATCGACCCCGCCGCCATCGAAGACGTCATCTTCGGCTGCGTCACGCAGGCGGGCGAACAGGCCGGCCAGGTCGCGCGCAATTGCGTGCTCGCCTCCGGCCTGCCCGACAGCGTTCCCGCCGTCACCATCGACCGCCAGTGCGGCTCGTCGCAACAGGCCATCCAGTTCGCTGCGCAGGCGGTCATGTCCGGCACGCAGGATGTCATCATCGCAGGCGGCGTCGAGTCGATGAGCCGCGCGCCGATGGGCTCGAACTTCCTGCCGGGCTCCGGCATCTCGCCCATCTCCGACCGCATCAAGGAAAAATACGGCATCAAGGGCTTCAGCCAGTTTGTCGGCGCCGAGATGGTTGCCAAGAAACATGGCTTCACTCGCGACATCACCGATGCATTCGGCGTCGAGAGCCAGCGCCGCGCCGCAGCGGCCCATGCGGCCGGAGCCTTCAAGGATGAGATCGTGCCGGTTGAAATCATCACGCCCGAAGGCGAGATCGCCATGCATGATGCCGATGAAGGCATCCGCCCCGGCACCACGATGGAAGCCCTCGCCAGCCTCAAGACAATGGCCGAGGGCGGCATCCTCACCGCCGGCACCGCCAGCCAGATCTGCGACGGCGCCTCCGCCGTGCTCATCGCCTCGGCCGAGGCCGTCAAGCGCCATGGCCTCACGCCGCTCGCCCGCATCCACAATCTCACCGTCACCGCAGGCGATCCGGTCATCATGCTGGAAGAGCCGCTCTTCGCGACAGACCGCGCCCTGCAGCGCGCCGGCATGAAGATGGCCGACATCGATCTCTACGAGGTCAACGAAGCCTTCGCCTCCATCCCGATGGCCTGGCTGAAGCATACCGGCGCAGACCCGGAAAAGCTGAACGTGAACGGCGGTGCCATTGCCCTCGGTCACCCGCTCGGTGCCACCGGCACCAAGCTGATGACCACGCTGATCTACGGGCTGAAAGCCCGCGGCAAGCGCTGGGGCCTGCAAACCATGTGCGAAGGCGGAGGCATCGCCAATGTCACGATCATCGAAATGGCATAAAGCGAAACGGGGGGAGCTGTTCTGCTCTCCCCGCATTGCGTCACCTTTGGCACGGCGATCTATTCGCCGGTCTGCGGCATCATTGATCCGTCATCGGATTTCATCATGGTGCACATGCCCGATTCCATTTTGGGGCAGTCCTTCATCATGTCCGGCATCATGTCCGGCATCGTGTCCATGCAGGCCTGATGCATCGCCATCATCTCGGGCGACGTGGCGCCTTTGTCCCCGCCGTGTATATCGGCCATCATCTGCTGCTTCATCGCCATGCAGTCGGCTTGCGTGGGGGTGGCGTTCTGTTCTGTCTGCCCCATCTGCTCGGTATGTTGCATCTGCGCCTGCTTCGGATGCCAGGAGGCGCAGGATGCCAGTTCGGTTGCCGACAGGCACAACAGGCTGGCGGTGGCGAGTCTTAAGGTCGGTGTTCGGAAGGGGTTGGTCATCTGATCAGGCTCCTGTTGTGTCAATCTGACGACTGACGACATGTTGGTGCGCTAGGTTTCGTCCTTATGCAGGAAATCGTAGATCGTGGCCGCGAGCCATGCGAGCGCTCCGGCTGACAGGCTCCAGATGAACAGGCCTGCGACGATGCCGGTCATGTTCAGGGTCCAGGACATGCCGTGGAAGTCGGAATGCATCATGTGTCCGCTCATGGTCATCATGCTTCCGGGGGCAAATCCGACGAGTGCCACGCAGACCAGCCAGCCGATTGCCACGGTCAGTGAAACAGCGATGAATAACTTGTTTGCGTTGAGCTTCATAATTCAGGCGCGCCTTGAAATGAAACTAAACATGCGCCTCATGTTCAGGAACGGGAATAGCGACCACGCTGCCTTGATGTAAATCAATAGGCGGGCTGTCGGCTCTGGCCGCGGAATTCGTGCGGTCTCTCGCCACTTGTCCACACCCTCCCGCACCCGGTGTATAATGCGTCGCTATGCCAGTCTTCACCCTCCTTACCCCCATGCCGGGCCTGCCCTGATACCTGCTGCCCCTCTGGCCGCTCATCTTCTGGCGCATCCAGCGCCTGAAGGCATGGTTCCGTGCCGCCGGCGGGCCGGGCTCGCAAATGCTATGGCGCGTGATGTGGAATGGCCGCGTCATCATCATCCAATTGTCGGACGATCTCTCCGGGCATCGTCCGGGCTGTTTCCGTGCACCCGTATCGGACAGGCGGAGGCTGGTTCTGACAGACACCCCACATCCGTGTCACCGGCGTATGCCTGGCGCCTCAGGCCATCCTGTCCGGACATGCCGCAAAAGATCCCGGCTTTTGCCGGGAATACGGAGACATGGGCCCCATCCCCAACACCTGACCCCTACCTCCCCCTCAAGACACCCGTACCCCACCCCCAGGCGCCCCCACAGGCGTCGCAAACTTTTGCCCTGCATTCTGGATTCCCCGGCTCATCTGTGCCACCTAAATCGCTGATAGCGTCGCAACGGCGTTCGGCTTTCTGGAGGACACGCGATGATCAACCGACTCACACTGGCGGCGCTGGGGGGCGCCTTCCTGCTCACGGCCTGTACCCACGACGCGCCGGTCGAACCCGAGACCCTCGTCGAAGCGCCGACCGCGCCGCAACCGGTCACCGAGGCCTACACGATCCGCCTGTTTGGCGCCGATATCGGCGAACTAACCGCCACCACGATCGGCGCCGACATCCAGGTCGACTATGAATACCGCAACAATGGCCGCGGCCCGACAATGGCCGAGACGATCATCCTTGGCGAAGACGGCCTGCCGACCCATTGGACCATCGATGGCAACACCACTTTCGGTAACAAGGTCGCCGAAACCTTCGCCCTCGATGACGGCACGGCCAGCTGGGTCGACACGACCGGTCCGGGCAGCGAGCCAGCGACCGAGCCCCGCATCTACATTGCCCAGAACGCCTCGCCCTATGCGCTCTCGGTCTATGCCCAGGCCCTGCTCGCCGACCCAGACCACACGCTGCCCGCCTGGCCGGCGGGTGCCCTGCGCCTCGAGGCGCTCGAAGACGTCACCGTCGATGGCGGCCCGGAACCCATTGCCACCACGGCCTATGCCCTGACCGGCAAAAGCCTCGACCCGACCTATTTCCTGATGGACGGCGAAGAACAGCTGTTCGGGCTCGTCTCGCCGCGCTTACTGATCGTACGCAAGGGCTATGAAGACGCCGAAGCCCAGCTGACCGCGCTGGCTGTCCGCCTCGCCTCGGCCCGTTACGAGGCCATCCAGGCGGCAACCGCCCACAAGTTCGACGGTCCGCTCCGCATTGCCGACGTCCGCATTTTCGATCCCGTGAAAAAGGCTCTCACCGGTCCGGTCTCGGTCCGCGTTGAAGGCACCACGATTAAGGCCATCGAGGCCGCCAATGCCAGCCACCCCGACGAGACCGTCATCGACGGCAAGGGTGGCACCCTCGTTCCCGGCCTCGCGGACATGCACGGCCATGTCGGCCAGGACGATGCCCTGCTCAATATCGCTGCCGGCGTCACACTGATCCGCGACATGGGCAATGACAATGCCAAGCTGGCCGAACTGATCGGCAAGATCGGGGACGGAACCCTCGCCGGTCCCCGTATCGTCAGAAACGGTTTCATCGAGGGCAAGAGCCCGTTCAATTCGAATAACGGCATCCTCGTCTCCAGCGAGGAAGAAGCCGTCGCCGCCGTCGACTGGTATGCCGACCAGGGCGACTATTTCCAGGTCAAGATCTACAACTCGATGAACCCGGCCTGGGTGCCCGCCGTCGTCGCCGAAGCCCGCAAACGCGGACTCGGCGTCGCTGGCCACGTTCCGGCCTTCACCAATGCCAATGCCATGATCGAGGCCGGCTATGACGAGATGACCCATATCAATCAGGTCATGCTCGGTTGGGTCCTTGAAGAGGGCGAAGACACCCGCACGCTCCTGCGTCTCACCGCCCTGCAGCGGCTGCCCAAGATCGATCTCGACAGCGAACAGGTCCGGCACACGCTCGATCTCATGGTCGCCAACAATGTCTCCATCGATCCGACCTATGCGATCCATGAAGCCTTGCTCCTGTCACGCAATGGCGAAGTCCAGGCCGGCATGGCGGACTATGTCGATCACATGCCGGTCGGCGTCCAGCGCGATGCCCGCGCGGCCTGGTCGAATATCGAAACCCCGGAAGATGACGTCGCTTATGCGGGTGCCTTCGACCAGATCACAGGCACGCTGAAGCGGATGAAGGATCGCGGCATCCTCATTCTCATGGGCACCGACATGGGTGGGTCGTTCACCCTGCACCGTGAACTGGAGCTCTACCAGAAAGTCGGCTTCACCCCGGCTGAGATCCTTGCCCGTGCGACGCAGGAGGCCGCCGACTATGTGAATCTTGGCGGTGAAATCGGCTCAATCACGCCCGGCAAGAAGGCGGATTTCTTCCTCGTGCCCGGCAACCCGGTCGAGGATATGAAGGCGATCAAGACGATCGAACTCGTGGCCAAGGACGGCGTCGTCTACTTCCCGAGCGAGATCTATCCCTATTTCGGCATCGAACCCTTCACCGAGGTGCCGCAAATCACCTCACCGGCACCAGCTGAATAGGGCGCGCAAGACCGGCCTGTAACAAGTGTTGCGCATAGGCCACGGCCAAAAGCTGCCTGCAGTGTTATCAAAATCTTAGTGGCCGCAGCTGCTCCCAATAGGGCGGCTGCGGCCATTTCTATTAACTCAGGCGCTTGAATAGTCTTGGGAAATTAACTCCGTCCCCCGCTGTAACAGGGGCGGCGTTGACCAACATTACCTATCTGCAAGAAGCAGCAGGCTTTCACGCTCTGTTTACGCGTCCGGCGCATTGTCAGCGAAGGTTAATACAAAGCCGTCCGTTGTTAAGAGGTAATACAATGCTGAAGAAAACTGTGCGCTGGGGTACAGACGTTGGATGCCAGTCGAAAATCAAGCAACTGGAAACCACAGCAGAACTCTCGGATTTCGGCCTGAAGGGAAAGCTGGCCCAGGGCGAACTCGGCTTCAATCGCACGCTGACCAAGCGCGATGCCAAGAATGATGCGGCTGATGCCATTCCAGCGTCGGATGCGATCACGCAGGACCAGTGGAGCGAGCGCGAACAGCAGATTGCCGAGCGCGCCGAAACCGTGCGCCGTGGCTTGACCACTTGGCTCAGCACGACCGCCGCCAGCGTCCGCAATTTCATTCACGATTGCACGCCGGTCGATATCTATCCCGACCAGTTGCGCGAAGCGATCAAGTCGGAAGAAAACGAATATCGCCATCACGAAATGGATGACCGGTCAGAGGCAAAAGAGAGCCACGACGCCGCAATCATCGAACTGCAGACATTCCGCGCCCGCCATGGTGACCGGATCGGCGACCGGACACCCGACATCAAAAAGAATGTCGAGCAAACCGTCGCGATCCTCGTCTTCATCATGCTGCTCGAAGGCGGCTTCAATGCGCTCCTGTTCAAGGATTCGCAGTCGTCCGGCCTGATGGGCGGCCTGATGATCGCCTTCGCCGTCAGCGCCGTGAACGTCTGTATAGCAGTGGTCACCGGCTTCTTCGGCATTCGCTACGCGTTCAATCACCCGCACATCGCAGCCCGTGTCTTCGGCGGGGCGATCATGGCGATCGGCCTGTGCAGCGGCCTGTTCCTGAACTTCTTTGTCGCGCATTTCCGCGATGCGGTGGAGACGGGTTTGATCGCTGCGACCGCTGCGGGAACGATGGGCGAATTCTCCATGTTCGACATCTCCCCCGCATCCGTGATGTCCGGCATGTTCCCGAATATCATTGGCCTTGAGAGCTTCATCGCCATGGGCCTCCTGTTCATGGGCCTCACCGTGTTCGGCCTCGCCGTCTATGAAGGCTATGACCGCATTTCCGACAGCTATCCCGGCTATGGCCGCGTCTGGCGCAAGGAACGCAAGGCCTATGAACGCCGCCAGCAGGTGCGCAATGGCGTGCGGGACGACCTGTCGGACTATTTCACCCAGTGCCGCATGTGGTTCGAGACCCAGCTCTCGCGCCATGCTGCCGCCAAGCGTGAAATCGAGAAAGCCATGAACGAGCTGGAATCGCGCCGCGACATCGCTGTTGCCATCGCGGCCAAGGCCGCTGACCAGGAGCGTTCGCTCAAGGTCGCCTACCGTCAGGCCCACCGCCGCCATCGCAACCAGCTGCGCGACAAGCTCGGCGAGCAGGCGGCATGCCCAGCCTATTTCGACGAGATCGTCACTCCGCAACTGCCGCCATTCGATTACACGAAAGAGCGTGATCAGGCGAACGCGGCGATCAAGGCCATCGACCAGAATCTCAAGGCCCTGAACATGAGCCGTGAATGGCTGGAGACACATATCCAGCAGGTCCAGAAGGGCCTCTCGAGCATCGAGAAAAAAGTGGGCGAAGAAGTCGAGAAGGTTCGTGACGGCAAGTCTGCCGGCAAGGCCTTCGTTTCCGTGGACGAAGCGCGCCGCGCCTGAGGGCGGGGCCAGGAGAATAGACGATGGCGAGAAGACGAGAAAAAGGACCATGGTTCTGGCGCGGCATGATCGGCCTGATGCTGTCAGGCGTGTTCGGCCTGTTTGCGCTGGTCGCCTTCAACATCCCGCCAAGTGTGATGGCCGAAACCAGCTGCCGCATGGACCGCAAGGATCCGGCGCACACTGTCATCCTGCTCGACCAGTCCGATCCGTTCAATCCGAACGATCTCGACTGGGTGCACGAATTCGTCGACAATGAAGCCCGCGCCCTGCCAAGATACGGGCGCCTCACGGTGATGACGCCGAATGCCGCCAGCCCCTATGATCCGAAGGTCGTCTTCGTCAAATGCTCGCCTGGCAGCGTTGCTGACGCCAACCCGATCACGCAGAACCCGAAAATGATCGAGCAGGCATGGCAGTCCGACTTCTACAAACCGCTGATCACCGAGATCGAAACGGCGCTCCAGGACACCCGCCAGCCAAGTTCGCCCCTGTTCGAAGCGCTCTACACGATCGCTGACCGGTCCGACTTCCAGTCGACCAATGAGAACCGCCGCGTCGTCGTCGTGTCCGACCTGATGCAGCACTCCGATGGCTTCTCCTTCTACAAGGTCGGCGCCGACTATGACGCCTATCTCGGTTCGAAACTCGGCCAGACCAAGCCGCATATGGACAAGGTCCAGGTCGTCGCACGCATCGTTCCGCGCCAGATATACGACCTGCCGCTGGCCGATGTGAAAGCGTTCTGGCGGGCCTATTTTACAGAGGCCGGGGCCAACTACGGCTCGGTGAACTGAGCGTTCCACTCTCCCGTTTTGACACAGGCCGCCCCCACAAGGCGGCCTGTTTTCATTGGCGGCGCGGCAAAGAACGGGATTTCCCGGCAGCCTGCTTTGGTGTAACCGCCGGGCATGACTGACATTCGCCCACTTCCGCACATCTTGAAGACCAAACCCTACGTGCCCGGCGGCAAGCTCGCCGGCGCCAAAGGGCCGGTCGTGATGCTGGCCTCGAACGAGAACCCGTTCGGCCCGAATCCGCTGGCTATCGAAGCGATGCGCGAGGCGGCGACCAGCGTCCACGTCTATCCTGATCCGACTTATGGCGCGCTGCGCGAAGCCATCGCGGCTGCTGCGGGCATCAAGGATGCGAACCGGATTGCGGTCTCGTCAGGATCGGATGAGATCATCCACTTGCTGACGCAATGCTATGCCGGACCGGGAGATGAAATCCTGCAGACCGAACATGCCTTTTCCATGTACGCGGTCTCGGCGACGGCGCACGGCGCGGCCTGTATCTCGGTTCCCGAGACAGACCTGACGGCGGGCGCCAACGCGATCCTGGGCGGGGTATCCGAACACACCAAAATCCTGTTCCTCGCCAATCCCAACAATCCGACCGGCACGATGATGTCGGTTGAGGCGCTGGCGCAATTGCAGGACGCGCTGCCGCCGCACGTCCTCTTCGTGATTGATGGCGCTTATGCCGAATATGTCGGTCCGGATTATGAAGCGGCGATCCGCGATCTTGTCGACCGGCGCGCCAACACGGTGATGATGCGAACCTTCTCGAAGATCCACGGCCTCGCGGCGGCCCGCCTCGGCTGGGCCTACCTGCCCCAGGAGATCGCCGAAACCTTCCAGCGCATTCGTGGCCCGTTCAACGTCAACAGCCTCGCCGTGGCCGCCGGCATTGCCAGCATCAGCGATCCGGCCTTCATCGCCATGACCCGCGATCACAACTCGCTTTGGCGCACGACGATGATTGATGCGCTCAACGCGATGAGCTTGGACACACCAGTCTCTCACGCCAATTTCGTGATCCCCGATTTCGGCTCGGCTGAGCGCGCGGCCGCCGCCCATGCCTTCCTGAAAGATCGCGACATCCTCGTGCGGGCGATTGCCGGTTACGGCCTGCCGACACGCCTGCGGATCAGCGTCGGGTCGGAGGAAGACAATGAAGCCGTCCTCGCCGCCTTGAAGGACTTCACCGCGTCGCGCTGATATTGTCGATCAGGCGTGTCTTGCCTGTCCAGGCCGCGCCGAGCAGCCGCGCAACCGTGCCCGGGGCCAGCGGCGCGTCGGGCAGGTCAATTAGCGTGTCGGGATCGACCAGGCTGACATAGTCGAGCTGGCGGAACCCCGATGCCATGACCAGCGCGCGCGCCTCGTTCAGGGCAACCGACGGCGTCGTGCCAATCGACAGCCGGACCGAAGCGCGATGCAAAGCCGCCTGGAGCGCGCCCGCAGCAATACGCTCCTCCGGTGTCAGGTAGAGATTGCGGGAGGACTGGGCGAGCCCGTCGGCGTCCCGGGTTGTCACGCCGCCGAGAATTTCCACAGGAAAACCGAGGTCGCGGACCATGCGGCGGATGATCTGCAGCTGCTGGTAGTCCTTCTCGCCGAACACGGCGACGTCGGGCTGCACATGCAGGAACAGGCGGGCGACGACCGTCGCGACACCATAGAAAAAGTGGGGCCGGTAGACCCCGTCGAGCAGGTCCGACATGCCCTCGACCCGAACATTTGTGGTGTTCCCGGGCGGATACATCTCCTCGACAGATGGCAAATACACTAAATCGCAGCCGACCGATGCGAGCTTCGCGATGTCCTTCTCGGAGTCACGCGGATAGGTTTCGAAATCCTCTCCCGGGGCAAATTGCTTGGGGTTTACGAAGATGCTCGCGACGGTCTTTGAAGCCTTTTCCCGTGCCTTTTCAACGAGTGAAAGGTGGCCTGCGTGCAGTGCTCCCATTGTCGGCACGAATCCGACTGACTCGCCTGCCTGCTTCCAGGTCCGGATATGCTGTCCCAACTGGGCGCGCGTGCTCACAACCGTGACCGGTCTGCCTGTACTCGAATTCACTTTGAAAAGGCCCCGACTGGCTATGAAGTAAACGTGTTGTTAACCCAAACAGGGGATTTTCCAAGATATGACACACCGCACTCTTGCCCCGATTAAGTCTTTCGCACTTTCTGCAGCCCTTCGGTTGGCTGCTGGCAGGTCCAGAATGCTTGAGGCCTCGGCACCGGAACCGCGAATCCGATCAATTGACCCAGACCATATGTCCGACGAGTGGATGTTCGATCGCCGCGAAACGCCTGTTTCGGCGGAGGCTTATGTCTTCTCCCGCGAGATGTCGCGCGTTTCGGGCGCTCTCAGCGGATTGCGGTCACTGCTCACACAGATTTCGACGCACGCACCCGTGCTGGACCTAATGCCCGAAGGCGTTCCGTTCGGTGCAATGGTCGCGGATGCGATGCTGTTCGAAGGCGAGCCGATGGCAGCAAGCTATGGCCTAGCTCCGATGGAAGACGCTGACCTGTTCGAAGAGCAGTCGGTTTTTATGCCTGCTCTCGTTCGTCGCGGCGGCGAAGCCGAATCGCGCGTCGCCTGAGGAATTCGTTCCTTGCCGTTTCAACCGCTGAGATTGTGTGGAGTCGCCCAACATGCCCGCTGATGGATTTGCCCCGGTAAGTCAGGTGGGTGTCCCGGACATGTCAGTGCAGCAACGCGATGCGCGGGTGATTGTCGTCGGCAACGAAAAGGGCGGCGCCGGCAAATCTACCGTTTCCATGCACCTGTCCGTGGCGCTGATGCGCATGGGCAAGAAAGTCGGCATCGTCGATCTCGATGTCCGTCAGCGTACCTTGACCCGCTATCTCGAAAACCGCTTGCGCTGGATGACCTCTACCGGTGCCAAGCTGCCGATGCCGGAAATCATCCGCGTCGATGCCAGCACCGAGCGGGATCTCGACAAGGCGGAAGCCGAAGAAACCCAGCGTTTCGTGACCAGCCTCGCACGCTTGAAAAAGGCCTGTGATTTCGTTGTGGTCGATGCGCCCGGCGGCGACACGTTCCTCTCGCGCCTCGCCCATGTCAGCGCTGACAGCCTGATTACGCCGCTGAATGACAGCTTCGTCGATTTCGACCTGTTGGGCGACGTGAACCCGCAGACGCTGGAAGTGATCCGGCCGAGCTTCTATTCGGAAATGGTCTGGTCGTGCCGCAAGAAGAAGGCTCAGGCGAGCCGGCGTCCGATCGACTGGATCGTGATGCGCAACCGCATGTCGCCGCTGGCGGCCAAGAACAAGGAACGCGTAGGCGAAGCGCTGGAGAACCTGTCCAAGCGCATCGGCTTCCGCCTCGCGCCGGGCCTTTCCGAGCGCGTGATCTATCGCGAACTCTTCCCCGCCGGCCTGACCCTGCTCGACCTGACCGAGAAGGGCTCGAACGTGTCCTTTACGATGAGCCATGTGGCCGCGCGCCAGGAAATGCGCGACCTCCTGATCGTCCTGCAACTGCCGGAACTGATTGGCGCTGAAATCGAGTTCTAGTGCCGGGGTGTCCGGTCGCGAATACGATCGAAACCTGCCTTGATCGCCGCGAAACGCTCGTCCACACCCGACTCGAACATGTTGTCGGTGAAGATGTACGCCCAATCTTCCTCGATGCCCTCGCGCACCAGTTCACCGACATAAAGCGGATCGATGCCCTTGTTGATAAGATCGGCCGCCATTTGGGCGAATTCCGATTCAGCTGCTTGCGCTGCGGCTGCGTCGACATCGATCTCGCTGGCAAACCGCCCCGGCAGGTTGCGTCCCGATTCCATGATTTTGGTGCGAATAAAGCCCGGGCAAAGTACCGACACGCCGATTCCGCGCAAGGCGAGTTCCGGGCGCAGGCCTTCCGACAAGGCCACGACGCCATATTTTGTGACATTGTAGGCGGGCGCGACTGCGGCGACGAGTCCCGCCATGGAGGCCGTCGATACGATCTGGCCACCTTCGCCATGTGATTCGATCAGCGGGCCAAAAATCTCGAACCCCCAGACGACGGACATCAGGTTGACGCCGATGGTCCAGTCCCATGCCGCATCGTTCCACTGGCCATAACCGCCTGCGCCACCGACACCCGCATTGTTGACGAGGATATGGACCTTGCCGAAGCGTTCGATGGTTGCGTCAGCTGCGGCCTGCAACTGGTCCTTGAGCGAGACATCGGCGATGACGCCCTCGACGTCGGCATTGGTCAGCCTGAGATCGCTGATCGCCTTGTCGAGCGCGTCTTTCTCGATGTCTGCCATCATCACTTTGACGCCCGCTTGCGCCAGGGCGGTCGCAATGCCCAGACCGATACCTGATGCCGCGCCCGTAACGAATGCCGTCTTGCCAGCCAGATCTTTCATTTACGTCCCTCGTTTTCTTTCAGCATGCGTCGCCCACGCCGCCCAGACAAGCCGTGACGCATCGGAACCCTAGGCATGATGCGGCGCAACGCTTATAGGCCTCGCGCATGGCGACATTCCCTTTCAAGATCAAAGCAACCGAAGGTGCGGCCCGTACCGGCACGCTGGCCACGCCGCGCGGCGAGATCCGCACGCCGGCCTTCATGCCCGTGGGCACGGCGGGCACGGTGAAGGCCCTCTACATGGACCAGGTGAAGGCGGCAGGGGCCGATATTATCCTTGGCAATACATACCACCTGATGCTGCGACCGGGCGCAGAGCGCATGAAACGCCTCGGCGGGCTCCACAAATTTTCGGGCTGGAGCGGCCCGATGCTTACCGATAGTGGCGGCTTCCAGGTCTGGAGCCTTGCCCAGCTGCGAAAAATGGACGTCGATGGCGTGACCTTCCAGAGCCACATTGACGGCTCAACGCATCGCCTAACGCCCGCCCGCAGCATCGAGATACAGGCTGACCTGCTGGGCGCCGACATTTCCATGCAGCTCGACGAATGCACGAATTTCCCCTGCACCCATGCCGAAGCCGAGCGCAGCCTGACCTTGTCGCTCGATTGGGGCCAGCGCTCGCTCGATGCTTTCGGCGACCGGGAAACGCAGACCCTGTTCGGCATCGTCCAGGGCTCGAATTTCGCCGATTTGCGCGAACAGTCGGCCAAGGGCGTCGTGGGGCAGGGGTTCGGCGGGATCGCGCTGGGCGGTCTAGCTGTGGGCGAGGGACACGATCAGATGTGCGCCAGCATCGACATGACCGTACCGCACCTGCCGGGTCACCTGCCGCGCTATGTCATGGGCGTCGGCAAGCCGATCGATCTGGTTGAGAGCGTCGCGCGGGGCATTGATATGTTTGACTGCGTGCTGCCAACCCGGTCAGGCCGTCACGGTCAGGCCTGGACCTGGGCCGGGCCGGTCAATGTCAAGAATGCGCAATTTGCCGAGGACCTGTCGCCGATTGACGAGGCCGTGGATTGCCCGGCCAGCCGCGACTATTCGCGGGCTTACTACCACCACCTGTTCAAGGCGGGAGAGTATCTGGGACCGATGCTGCTCAGCTGGCACAACACCGCCTTCTTCCAGGCGCTGATGGCGGAGATCCGCCTCAGTATTCAGGAGGGACGGTTTGAAGCCCTTCGCTCTCGACTGTCGACGGCATGGGCTCGTACAAAGTCGTCGCCGAAGGCGGAGACAGCCGGATAGGCTCGGGGAGCGGCTGAGGCGAGTCGCCTTTGAAAAGGATATCGTCATTTCCGAGGGGTATTGCGAGGAAATCCGGCCGGGCAGGGGGCGGGCAGCCTTTGGCGAGACCGTATCCCTTGAGATAGGCACGTTGCTGGGCGCCGATCTTGAAGGCCTTGTTATATTTCTTTTCGTGGCTTTCGGCGCCGGTTGCCTTGCGGATCAAGCCTCGGAACGGGATGAAGCCCCGGGCTTCGGACGCCAGCATGTCCAGCGTCGCTTCGGCGGCCGAATCGGCCAGGACGTCGGTCCGCAGGCGTTCATCCGGATTGGTTGTGTCCCAGTCGGGACCCAGTACGAGGTCGAGCTTCGCAAGCTGGGCCTCGACCTCATCGCACGTCAGGGCGGGAGATATATCATACGGGCTCGTGATGCCTTCGAGCAGGGGCGGTATCTCCGTCCGGCGCAGGTTGAAGTCCTCAAGCGGCGAGAGCGCGGCGTTCGGCAGGCCCTCGCGGGTCTGTTCCACGGCACTACCTGCCGCTGTCCCGACATTATCGCGCAGGGAGGGATCACCCGTGTTGTTGGTCGACTCTGTTGTCGTCGGGGTGCTGGTGCAGGCTGCAAGCGCGAGCATGGCGCCAAGGCAAAGGATTTTCATGTTCATGAGGTTAGCGTGATGCGAAAAATATGGCGACATCAAGCCAGCCTGTGCAGGTAGCGGTTGACCCGGGAAGCGCCGTTGCCTAAATGGCGCGTTCGGCGTGCCCATAGCTCAGCTGGTAGAGCAACTGACTTTTAATCAGTAGGTCGCAGGTTCGAACCCTGCTGGGCACACCATTCTCCCTCTTTTGGCAGCCGCGCGGTGCCTCGTCCTGGCGGGACGCGCTTTGCAGGCCATGGAACATGCGCCGGGTTGGGCCATTGGTTCTCCACACACAGGAGACGAATATGCCACATGAAAAAGCCGATCAGGATCCGCAACGCGAAAAGGACCTCAGCGAGCAGCGCGGTTATGGCGAGACGCCGGGCCGCGAGGATGAAACCGCCGAGGCGGGTTTTCGTCGCGGCGAGGCGAAAGGCATGGGAGACGACCATGGCGTGATGCGCGATGACGGCCAACCGCGCCCGGCGGGGAATGGCGGCGTGCACATCGACGATCGGCGACATCCCGTCGTGAGCCCCGACGACAACCGTTCACCGAACGCTCCCGACACGCTGAATGCGGACAAGGGCGAACGCGAAGCAACACCGGGGGCCATCAAGCCGTCCCCCGACACGGAAGAACTCGAAGACGCCTATTCGCAAAACGATCCTGGTGTAACGACAAAACCCTAGCCCACCCGCCAGCTTGCCCGTGCGCCCAGCAAGCCTATAAGCAGCCACAGGTTGGCGGAAAGTGGAGCGGATGAACGGAGACCGGACGAAACGCGCAGAGTTGCGCGACGACATCCTAGCCCGGGCACGCGCAAAGGTGCTGGTCATGGGCATCCTGAATGTCACGCCGGACTCGTTTTCCGATGGCGGCCAGTTCGTTGATGCGCCAGCTGCTTTAGCGCAGGCAGCGGCGATGGCGACCGACGGTGCCGACATTCTCGATGTCGGAGGGGAATCGACGCGGCCAGGGGCCACCAAAGTCAGTGCGGCTGACGAGACGGCGCGGGTGCTGTCCGTCATTCCGGCGCTCTGCGAAGATCCGACGCGGATTGTCTCCGTCGATACCTACAAGGCGAGCGTGGCGCGTGCGGCTGCAGGCGCTGGCGCCGTCATCATCAATGATGTCTGGGGCATGACGCGTGACGACGACATGGCGCGGGCCGTGGCCGACACGGGCAGCGCCGTCGTGGTCACCTATAATCGCGGCAAGGCCGACGCGGGCCTGAACCTGGTCGATGACATGCGGGCCTTCTTTGACGATGCGTTCGCCATGGCGCGCGAGGCAGGCATCCCGCGCGAACACGTGATCGTGGACCCTGGCGTCGGCTTCGGGAAAACATGGGAACAGAATTTCGGTGTGCTGGCCCGCCTCGATGTCCTGCTCGATTTCGGTGTGCCGGTGCTGGTGGGCGTGTCGCGCAAGTCGTTCGTCGGCAAGCTTCTGGACCGTGAGGTCGGGGACCGGTTGATCGGATCGCTTGCCGCAGGTCTTGCCAGCGTCCAGAGAGGAGCCTCAATGCTGCGGGTCCACGATGTGGCCGCCCATGCGGATGCATTGAAAATGTGGATAGCGATTGACGAGGCAGGATGACAGACCGGATTTTCGTTTCGAACCTTCACATCCATGGCCATCATGGCGTCATGGATGCGGAGAAGTCACTCGGCCAGAAATTCATGGTCGATATCGACTGCGCCGTGGCCCGGCCAGCGGATGCCGCTGACCAGATGAGCGACACCGTGCATTATGGTGAACTCTGCGATCTCGCCACGCAGGTGTCTGCGGCGACGGTGTTCAACCTGATCGAAACGCTGGCACACAAGCTGGCTGAAGCAATTCTTGAGCAGTTCCCGCTCGTGCAGATCGTTTCCATAACCGTGCGCAAGCCCTCGGCGCCAATCAAGTATGCGGTTGACCATGTGGGCGTATCAGTCACGCGTCGCCGCGATGGCTGAAGCGGCCATCAGTCTCGGCTCGAACCTTGGCGACCGGGCGGCGTATCTTGCAGCCGCACTGCGCGCGATCGATGGGCGGCCTGAATGCTCGCTGATTTCGGTCTCGTCGGTCTACCGGACACAGCCATGGGGCAAGGCTGACCAGGGCGAGTTCCTGAACCTCTGTGCGATCATCCAGACCCGCCTTGCGCCCTTGGCCCTGCTCGATGTCGTCAAGGGCATCGAGCAGACGCTGGGGCGCACGGAGGGCGAGCGCTGGGGGCCGCGAGAGATCGATATCGACCTGCTGGTCATTGATGGTGTGACGCGCGAGAGCGAAACGCTGACGCTGCCACATCCGCGCATGGCCGAGCGCTTGTTCGTGCTGGCACCGCTGGCCGAGATTGCGCCTGAGCTTGTCGTGGCGGGGCAGCGCGTGGATGAGCTGGCGGCGACCCTGAAAACGAAAGCGGGCACCGGCGACTGCACCATTGATGCAGAGGCCAGCGCCCGTATCCGTTCCGGTCTGTCGCCGATTAGAGGTTCTTGACGATATCTTCGACCATCTTCTTGGCGTCCGCGAGCAGCATCATCGTATTGTCGCGGAAGAAGAGTTCGTTCTGGATGCCAGCATAACCCGAGCCCATCGAACGCTTGATGAAGAGCACCGTACCGGCATTTTCCACGTCAAGGACAGGCATGCCGTAAATTGGCGACGTCTTGTCGGTCTTGGCGGACGGGTTGGTCACGTCGTTCGCACCAATGACGAAGGCGACATCAGCCGTGCTGAATTCCGAGTTGATGTCTTCCAGTTCGAAGACTTCGTCATAGGGCACCTGTGCTTCGGCGAGGAGGACGTTCATGTGACCCGGCATCCGGCCCGCGACGGGGTGGATGGCGTATTTCACTTCGACGCCTTCTTCCTTCAGCTTGTCGGCCATTTCCCTCAGGGCGTGCTGGGCCTGCGCCACCGCCATGCCATAACCGGGCACGATGATGACCTTGGAGGCATTCTTCATAATGAAGGCTGCGTCCTCGGCCGAGCCGCGCTTGAACGCACGGTCGACTTGAACGCCGCCCGCTGCTGCTGCCGCATCGTCACCGCCGAAGCCGCCGAGGATGACCGAGATGAAGCTGCGGTTCATGCCCTTGCACATGATGTAGGAGAGGATCGCACCCGACGAACCGACAAGAGCGCCGGTGATGATCAGGGCGAAATTGCCGAGCGTGAAGCCGAGGGCGGCTGCTGCCCAGCCGGAATAGGAGTTCAGCATCGACACGACGACGGGCATGTCCGCCCCGCCAATCGGGATGATCAGCGTGATGCCGAGGATCAGGGCAAGCACGGTCAGGGTGATGAACGCCCAGTGCGCATGGCCATGGCTGGCCATCAGGATGCCGACAAGCACGATGATGCCGAGAAGGAGGGCAGAGTTGAGCACGTGCCGGCCGGGCAGCATGATCGGCGCGCCGCCCATATTGCCGTTGAGCTTGGCGAAGGCGATCAGCGAGCCCGTGAAGGTGAGTGCGCCGATGGCCGAGCCGAGCGATAGCTCGATCAGGGACGCGACGTGGATGCCTTCGGCGTCGGCAATGCCGAAGCCCGAGGGCGCATACAGCGCAGCTGCGGCCACGAGCACGGCGGCAAGGCCGACAAGACTGTGGAAGGCAGCAACAAGCTGCGGCATCGACGTCATAGCAATGCGTTTGGCGATCACGGCACCTATGGTGCCGCCGATGGCAACACCGCCGAGGATGATGCCCCATGTGACCGCGTCGAGCTGGTTCCAGAGCAGGGCAATGGTCGTGCCGACGGCAATCGCCATGCCGATCATGCCATTCCGGTTACCCTTGCGGCTGGAGGCCGGGCTGGACAGGCCGCGAAGGGCCAGGATGAAGAGTACGCCGGCAACGAGATAGAGGGCTGGCGCCCAGGTGGAGTGGAAACTGTCCATAGGACTACTCCCCCTTCTTTTTATACATGGCGAGCATGCGTTGGGTGACAAGGAAGCCGCCGAATATGTTGACGCTGGCGAGCATGACGGCGACGCCGCCGAGGATCTTAGCCGTCCAGTTGTCAGCGGTCAGCCCGGCAGCGGCTGCTGCGACGAGGGCGCCGACGATGATGACCGACGAGATCGCGTTGGTCACGGCCATCAGGGGCGTATGCAGCGCGGGTGTCACGCTCCAGACTACGTAATAGCCGATGAAACAGGCCAGAACGAAGATCGCGGCGAGGAAGATGGTTGGATTGACGCCGCCGGACTCTGCAAAGGCAGGCGCGGCGAGAAGGAACGCCGTTGCGGCGAGGCTACTGAGGCGTTTCATGATTTCACCCTGTCATTCACGGTTTCACCATTGCGCGTCAGCAGCATGGCGGTGACGATTTCGTCATCGGTGTCGAGGCTGAGTGCACCGTCTTCAGCGGTCACCAGCGGCAGGAAAGCGAAGAGGTTCTTGGAATAGAGTGAACTCGAATCAGCTGGCAGGCGGGCTGGCAGGTTTGAGAAACCCGCGATCTTCACACCGCCGACTTCGACGATCTCGTCGGCCTTCGACAGCGGGCAGTTCCCGCCCTGGGCCACGGCCATGTCGATGATGACCGAACCGGGTTTCATGGTTTTCACCATCGCCTCGGTCACGAGGACAGGGGCGGCACGGCCGGGAATCAGGGCCGTGGTGATGACGATGTCCTGCTTGGTAATATGGGATGCCGTCAGTTCGGCTTGCTTGGCCTGGTATTCAGGCGACATCTGCTTGGCGTATCCGCCAGCGGTTTCAGCCGCCTTGAACTCTTCATCCTCGACCGCAATGAACTTGGCACCGAGCGAGGCGACCTGTTCCTTGGCGGCGGGGCGCACGTCCGTCGCCGTCACGACCCCGCCTAGGCGACGGGCGGTTGCGATGGCCTGGAGGCCGGCAACGCCGACACCCATGATGAATACTTTGGCCGGGGCCACGGTGCCGGCGGCGGTCATCATCATCGGCATGGCGCGGCCATAGATATGGGCGCCTTCGATCATGGAGCGGTAACCGGCGAGGTTGGATTGAGAGGACAGGGCGTCCATCGACTGCGCACGCGAGATGCGCGGGGTGAATTCCATTGACATGGCCGCGATCTTTTTCGCGTTGAGCGCATCGAGCAAGCCGGGCTCGAGCGCGAACGGGTCCATCAGGGCGAGCAGGGCCGCGCCGTCCGGCAAGGCCGCCACTTCGGCGACCTCCGGCCCGCGTACCTTAAACACCACATCGGCGCCCTTGGCGGCGTCGGCGGCATTGCTGCCAATCGTCGCCCCTTCGGCCTTGTAGGCCTCATCCATAAAGCCTGCCACAACCCCTGCACCCGCCTCGACGGTTACAGAATGTCCCAGACCAACCAATTTCTTGACGGTCTCCGGTGTTGCGGCCACACGGGTCTCACCGGAGCGTCGCTCCCTCAGCACTGATATTTTCATGAGGCTGAAATAAAGGCAAAATATTGCGCGACGCAACATGAAATTTGGAGATCGAAGGCATGGGTATGTTTAGTTTGGCTAATCGAGCGGCACTGGTTACCGGAGCGTCGAGTGGTCTGGGTCGCCATTTTGCGGGCGTCCTGGCTGAGGCAGGCGCCCATGTCGTCCTGGCCGCGCGGCGGATGGATCGCCTCGAATCCGTTGCAGCAGAGATCGAAAAACGCGGTGGCAAGGCGCTGCCAGTCGAAATGGACGTCACGAGCGAGGAAAGTGTCGCCGGGGGATTCGCGGAGATCGCCGAGGCGCTTGGTCGCCCGTGTGACATCATCGTCAACAATTCCGGCATGTCGCGCGAAGGTTGGTTCACGAAAATGGCCGAAGATGACTGGGATGCCGTGATTGACACCAATCTCACCGGCGTGTGGCGGGTCGCCAAGCATGGCGCCAATGCGATGACGGCGGCGAAAGTGCCCGGTTCGATTATCAACATCGCCTCGATCACTGGCCTGCGCCCACAGATGATGACAACGGCCTATTCGGTCTCCAAAGCAGGTGTTGACCACATGACTCGCCAGATGGCGCTGGAAATGGCCCGCTTCGGAATCCGGGTCAACGCGATCGCACCCGGCTACTTCAAGACAGAAATCAATGATGAGTTCCTTGAGTCCGACGAGGGCCAGAAAATGATTCGCCGAATCGCCCAGCGGCGAATCGGCGACCTGACCGAACTGTCGGGCCCGTTGCTGCTGCTCGCGTCCGATGCCGGTAGCTTCATGACCGGATCCACGATCGTGGTCGATGGCGGACATTTGCTGCACCCGCTTTGATCTTGCCTTCCGCAAATCGGCAGACTAAAGCCACCTCACGCAAAAGGTGCCTGCTTAATCGCAGGTGAAAAGGGAAGCCGGTTTAAATCCGGCGCTGTGCCCGCAACTGTAAGCGGATGGGAATTGGCCACAAAGCCACTGGGGCAACCCGGGAAGGCGGTCTTTTCCATCGATCCGCAAGTCAGGAGACCTGCCTCTTGCCGTCGTTTGCCCTGGTCCGGGTTCAGGCCAATGGCAGCGGAGGCTAATACTCCGTCTACGCGACACTTTTGGTGTAACGCCCGGCCAGTGCGCCGGGACAAACGGAGTGTGAGCGATGCTCAAACAATACCTTCTGGCCGGCGCAGCTGTGCTTGCTGTTTCCAGTGCTGCTTGGGCGCAGGAAACGGACCTGAACCTTGAAACCATTTCCGTCGTGGGCCTCAGGCCCGAACCTGTGGACGATGTCACATCCAGCGTCAGCGTCCTGACGGCTGACGACTTGACCATCCGCCGGTCGCCCAATGTGGCCGACCAGCTGCGCGCCGTACCGGGCGTTGGCATATCGCGATCCGGCGGCGTTGGTGCACTCAGCCAGGTGCGCCTGCGCGGAGCTGAGGCCAATCACACGCTTGTATTGCTCGACGGGATCGAAGTATCCGACCCGGTGAACGGCGAAACCGATTTCGGCCTGCTAACAGGCATTGGCGCGACGCGTATCGAAGTGCTGCGCGGTGAGGCTTCGTCTATCTATGGCTCTGATGCCATTGGCGGAGTTGTGTCGCTTTCGACCGAAGCGGCAGAAGGCGTGCAGGTCTTCGGCGAAGTCGGCACACAGGACACGGCCCGCGCCAGTGCAACCTTTTCCGGCCAGACCGGCGCCCTGCGCTTTGGTGCCGGTCTCTCCGGCTTTACCACGGGTGGCGTCGATGTCGCCGGGCTGGGCGGCGAAGCGGATGGCTCGGACGCTTTCTCAGGTATCGCGCGGGCTGCGCTGGACCTCAACGCGGACTGGACCTTGTCCGGCCTCACCATCGCCCGCCGTTCGAAGGCGGCCCTCGACTCCGACACGGATTATGACGGCCTGCTCGACAATACAGACCAGGAAACCGAGGCCGACCAATACCTCATCGGCGCTTCGCTCGCTGGTGTGACGGGTCAGGTGGATCACGTCTTCCGCGCCAGCTTCAACGAAGTCGCCCGCGAAAACACGAAGGACGGCGCCAAGACCGACGAATCAACCGGCGAACGCCTGAAAGCGTCATGGAGCCCTTCGATCACTTTCGGCAATCACGAACTGATCGGCCTCGTGGATTATGAAAAGGAAGACTATGACCGCACTGATGTCGCGTATGGTGGCCAGTCGGATGCGTCGGAATCCTTCGAAAGCCTCGGCCTTGCGGCGGAATACCGGGTCGCCCTTGGAGCCTTCGATCTCAGCGCATCGGGCCGATTCGACGACAATGATGGTCGGTTCGACGACGCCGCAACATGGCGGGTCGGCGCAGGCTACGGCTTTGACGCTGTCAATGGCCGGGCGAAGGCCTCGGTCGGCACTGGTGTAAAGAACCCGACGTTCACGGAACTGTTCGGCTTCTTCACCGGCAGCTTCATCGGTAATCCGGAGCTCAAGCCGGAACAGTCGACAAGCTGGGAAATTGGCTGGGACCAGAAGGTTGGCCCGGCGGTTTTGTCAGCAACGTATTTCCAGGCCGATCTCGAAGACGAAATCTACACAGCCTTTGACGTAAACTATAATTCAACAGCCCTCAATCGGGCCGGAAAGTCCAAGCGCAGTGGCGTTGAACTGTCAGGCCGTTGGGACGCCACCAGCGCACTCTCGTTCGCAGGCCAGGCAACTTTTCTCCAAAGTGAGGGCAATGATGGCGGCGACGAGATTCGCGTACCGGACTCGACGGCCTCTCTGTCGGTCGACTGGCGGTCAGATGCGGACGGCATCCGCGTCGGCGCTGCATTGGATTTCGTCGGTGAGCAGGATGATTTCGACTTCGGGAGTTACCCGTCGCGGCGGTTGACGCTGGACGCCTACACGCTGTTCTCGGCCAGCCTCGAGTTCCCGCTGACCGAGCGGATGGTATTGACGCTTCGAGGTGAAAACCTGTTCGATGAAACGGCGACAGACGTGTACGGCTATGAGACGCCGGGCGCGGCGGCCTTCATAGGACTGAAACTGCGATGATGCGTTGGGCGCTCCTCTTCTTGCTGGTGGCGGCCCCGGTGGCGGCGGCGGACGAGGTGCGCCCGACTGTCGTCTCACTCGACTATTGCGCGGACCAGTTTGTGCTCGGCCTGGCCGACCGCGAACAGGTCCGCGCGCTTTCGAAAGATGCGGAGCGCCCATTCAGTTTCCTACGTAAGCGAGCCGTTGACCTGCCTCGGGTGCGTGCGTTGGCCGAAGACGTGATTGCGCTCCAGCCCGATATCGTTGTCCGGAGCTGGGGCGGCGATGCCCGGGCGCTGAAGTTCTATGAGCGCATGGGCATACGGACAGTTCAGATCGGCTACGCGTCCGACATGGAAGGCGCCGCGCGCGTGACGCGTGAGGTGGCTGCTGCGCTCGGGCAAACGGATCGTGGCGAAGCACTTGTCGCCGCCATGCCCCATGCCGAGCCACCGACTGGCCGCAGCGCACTCTATGTAACGCCCGGCGGCGTGACCGCAGGCAAGGGCACAATGGTGGATGCAATCATGCACAGGGCAGGCTTGGACAATGCCGCGACCGGCACGGGCTGGTATTCGCTTCCGTTGGAGACGCTGGTGATGCAGCCGCCCGGTCTCGCTCTGACGGCCTTTTTCGGATTTGACGACTATGCCTTCGACCAGTGGAGCGTGTCGCGCCATCCGGCGCTTGCCTACGCCCTGAAGGACGCTGACCTGGTGACCATGACTGAAAGCCGGCTGACTTGCCCGGCCTGGTTCGTGGCTGACGAGGCGCAAGATGTCGCCGCCGCGCTGGAGGCAGCGCAATGAAACATCTCTCGCTGATCCTTGCGCTTGCCTGCCTTTTCCTGTTTGCACTCTCGGCCCTTGTCGGCAGCGCTGATCTCGGCCTTGACGCCACACTGTCCGCCCTGATGGGGCAGGGCACTGAGGCTGCCCGCATCATCGTCTGGGAAATCCGTATGCCGCGCGCCGTGGCCGCTTTCGGGGTCGGGGCGGCGCTTGGCCTGTCTGGGGCTGGCTTGCAGGGACTGCTCCAGAATCCGCTTGCCGGACCCGGTGTGCTCGGTGTGTCCGCCTTCGCCTCGCTCGGCGCCGTGATCGCCATCTATTTTGGTCTGGCCGCCGCCGGCAGCTTCGCCGTGCCGCTGGCCGCAATTCTTTTCTCCGCCTTGGCCGTGGCGCTGCTCCTGTTCGCGTCCGGGCGCGGGGCAAGCACAGTGACACTGCTTCTGGTAGGCATCGGACTCTCGAGCCTGGCTGGCGCGCTCACTTCGCTCGCGCTCAACCTCGCGCCAAATCCTTACAGCCTGTCCGACCTGATAAACTGGATGCTGGGATCGGTCGCGAACCGGTCGTGGATGGATGTCGGCATTGCCATGCCAGCCTGGGTGCTCGGTGCGGTGGCAGTGATCATGGCGGGGCCCTCACTCCGGGCTCTCTCGCTCGGAGAAGAGACTGCTGCAACCCTCGGTGCGAACCCCGCGCGGGCACGCCTGCTGATCATAATCGGCACGTCGCTGCTCGCCGGAGCGAGCGTGGCCGTGGCTGGCACAATCGGATTTGTCGGCATGGTTGCGCCGCATATCGTGCGCCCGCTCGTGAAGCATGATCCGCAGCGCGTGCTGCTCCCCTCGGCGCTGGTGGCCGGTGCCATGCTGCTCGGCGCGGATGTGCTGATACGCGTCCTGCCATTTGCTCAGGAACTGAAGCTGGGCGTGGCGGCTGCCCTGTTCGGCGCGCCGGTCTTCATCTGGCTCGCGGCCCGGCTGGGGGGAAGCGCCCGATGATCGATGTTTCCGGCATCAATGTGGATCTCGGCGGCCGGCCGGTTCTGGCAGATGTGTCGCTCAGCGTAGCGCCGCGTGAATTCATCGGTCTTGTCGGCCCGAACGGCGCTGGCAAGAGTACGCTGTTACGCGTCATCGCAGGACTGCTTGCGCCACATTCCGGCAAGGTCGCCTTCGGTGATGCAGATATAGCCTCGCTGACCCATCGCGAGCGGGCCTTGCTTGTCGCCTGGTTGCCTCAGGTGCGCCCCGTCGCGTGGAACCTGATCGCCGAGGATCTTGTCGCCCTCGGCCGATTCGTCACCAGTCCGTCACCCTATGACCGGTGCGGTCGAGCCGACCGGTCGGCCATCGACGACGCACTTGAACGGGCGGGTGCCACGCCATATCGCCACCGCCCCGTGCATACGCTCTCGGGCGGCGAGCAGGCCCGGCTCCACCTTGCCCGCACCCTTGCCACCTCCTCACGCGCCCTCTTGCTGGACGAACCCGGCGCGGCGCTCGACATCGCCCACCGCCTCAGCCTTATGAAGGTCCTGCAGGATGAATGTGCTGCCGGACGGGCGGTTGTGGCGGCGGTGCATGACCTCGATCTGGCGTCGCGGTTCTGCAGTCGGATTATCGTTCTGGATCAAGGACGTGTCGTGGCCGATGGAGCGCCGGACGTGGCGCTGGACGCGGCCTGCCTGGCCCGTGTATTCGCGGTGCGCCGCAATGCGAACGGCGTATTTGAACCCGCCGGGTGATCTCGTTCGTAACCATTTGCCGCTGCCCGTTAGGCAAAACTTAGGGCCTCTCTGCCATGTGTCGCCGGGAAATGACCGGAGAGTCCGATGGCCGCACAGCCTGTACACAATCAGTCGCCGCGGGAAGCGGAACAGCCGGATGTGAATTCCACCCCCGGCGCGTCTGGCGTTCAGGCGGTTGAGCCGCACGACTCTCACCAGCATGTCGCATCGCCTGCGCATGCGCTTCAGGCTCGCCTCGCAGCAGAACTGACCAGTCCCAAGCGCATGTCGCTGCGCAGGATCATGTCGACTCTGCTCGTCCTCTGCCTGTCGACTTGGCTTGCCGGAACTATCCTCTACGCCGCGCTCTGACTGAGGCTTACCCTCTGGCCTTGGCGTCCATTTCGGGCGATAGGGTCGCGCGAACGCAATATGAAACAGGAGGCGCCGATGCGCGTGAGGAAAGCAGTTTTGCCGGTTGCAGGCATGGGCACACGGGTTCTGCCCGCGACCAAGACCATCCCGAAGGAAATGCTGCCTGTCGTTGATCGGCCGGCCATCCAATATGTCGTCGATGAGGCGCTGGAAGCGGGAATCGAGCACATCGTTTTTGTGACCGGGCGCAACAAGGGCGCCATCGAAGACTATTTCGATATTTCGTATGAGCTCGAAGCCTCGCTCAAGGCCAAGGGCAAAAGTGTCATTCTGGAGCAGGTGCAGCAGACCGTTCTGCCGGCCGGCGCCGCGAGCTTCGTGCGCCAACAGTCGCCGCTCGGCCTTGGCCATGCGATCTGGTGCGCGCGCGACATCATCGGCAACGAGCCCTTCGCCGTCCTGTTGCCCGACGTGATCGTGAAGGGTGCGCCGTCCTGCCTCGCCCAGATGGTCAAGGCCTATGACGAAGTCGGCGGCAATATCGTCGCTGTCGACCCTGTGCCGATGGAGCGTGTGTCCTCCTATGGCGTGATTGCACCGAAATCGCGCAATGGTCGCCTGATCGAAATGTCGGGCATGGTCGAGAAACCGCCAATGGAATCGGCGCCGTCGAACCTGAAGATCACCGGGCGCTACATCCTCCAGCCGGAAATCTTTGGCCTTCTGGCCGACCAGGCTGCGGGAGCAGGCGGCGAGATCCAGCTGACCGACGCGATGGTGCGCCAGATGGAAACGCAGGATTATTACGCCTACGAATTCGAAGGCCGTGAGTACGATTGCGGGTCCAAGCTCGGTTATTTCGAAGCTGTCCTGGCTCATGCTATCGACAATGAAGAGACCGCCCAAGGCGCCCGCGAACTGATCCGGAAGATGGCCGCCACCATTTAGCCGTCGCCTGCTGGACGGCAGGCAAATGGTCGATCTGCGACAAATACTTCTTTACCAATCATGACCCGGATTGGTTCGCGCTTTGGGTTTGAAGACGGCGGCGTGACCGGCTAGGGCTATTGCGATGCGCCAGGCACTTTCCCTTCCCACTTTTGACGATGTCCTTTCCGCTGAAAAGCGGGTTGCGGGCGTGGTGCGCGAAACGCCCGTCCTGACTCATCCGGCGCTCGATGCGGCAGCTGGCGCAGAGATTTTGGTCAAGGCCGAATGCCTGCAGGTAACCGGCAGCTTCAAGATTCGCGGCGCGATGAACCGGTTGTCTCAAATTCCCGAAGCTGGGCGCAAAGCAGGCGTGGTGGCCTATTCTTCCGGCAACCATGCGCAGGGCGTCGCGCGCGCTGCGCGGTTGCTTGGCATGCCGGCATTGATCGTGATGCCGTCTGATGCGCCTCAGGTAAAAGTGGACGGTGTGCTGGCTGACGGTGGCGAGGTGCATCTCTATGATCGTAACAGCGAAAGCCGTGAGGCAATCTCGCAGGACCTTGCGGCGGCGCGGGGTGCCATCGTGGTGCCGAGCTTTGACGACTTTGACATCATTGCCGGACAGGGGACTCTCGGTCTCGAATTCGCCCGTCAGGCAGCCTCCATGGGCGCACCGCTGGATCATCTTGTCTGCTGTGCCGGTGGTGGTGGCCTGATCACCGGCGTGGCGCTCGCGTTCGAGGGCCTGTCGGGTGACACGAAAATATGGTCGACGGAGCCGGAGGGGCATGACGACTGGGCGCGCTCTCTGGCGGCGGGTGACGTGATCGCCAACGCGCCGGGCACACGCTCGTTCTGCGACGCGATTCTGACGCCTGCGCCGGGTGAATTGACCTTCCCGCTCGGCCAACGCCTGCTGGCGGGCGGTCTGGTTGTGAGCGATGCGGAGGTGCGGGCCGCGATGCGGTTTGCATTCCGCTACTTGAAAATCGTGGCGGAACCGGGTGGCGCGGCGGCTCTCGCGTCGGTGTTGCGAGGGGTGCCGGAGGGAATGCGCGAGGGGCGTGTGGGGGTGGTCGTGACCGGCGGAAATGTCGATGCTGCGATGTTCGCCGATGTGATCGGACGGGGCGACTGACGGATCAAATCGCGCGCATTCGTGATAAGGGGACTGGAATCCGAACTGGAGCATCCGCATGAGTGTGTTGACAAGCCTATCGCCGGTGGAGGGCCCGCTGGCCTGATGATGGGGTACCTTCTGGCGCGCGCAGGCGTGGATGTGATCGTGCTGGAAAAGCATGAGGATTTCCTCCGCGATTTCAGGGGCGACACGGTGCGCCCTTCGACGCTGCAATTGTTCAGGGAACTTGGCCTGCTGGACGGACTATTGTCGCGTCCATACCAGAAGACGGAACGGCTATCGGTCAGCATTGACGGCGCGGCCTAAGACGTTGCCGAATTCACCCGCCTTCCTGTCGATAGCAAGATTATCGCAATGATGCCGCAATAGGACCTGCTGGATTTCGTGGCGGACACTGCACGGGAATTGCCGAACTTCCGGCTGCTGATGTCGACCGAAGCCGATGCGCTGATTGAGAAAGATGGCAAAGTGGTCGGCCTGCGTGGCCACGCCAGGGACGGGTCGCAGGAGATTCGCAGCACTCTGACCGTTGCCGCGGATGGTCGCGGATCGCGCCTGCGTGATCAGTCCGGCCTCGAGATGGAAGACCTTGGCGCCCCGATCGACGTGTTCTGGATGCGCCTGCCGCGCGCCCCCGACGAATCCGGTGAATCATTGGGCCGGGTCGGGACGGACGGGTTTCTCGTGCTGATCAATCGCGGCGACTACTGGCAATGCGCGCTACCCTTCCCGAAAGGCAGCGCCGACGCGATCCGCGCTGAAGGGCTGGACGCCTTCAGGGCACGTATCGGACGGTTGGCGCCGCGGCTGGCCAGCGTGACAGGCGATGTGAAAAGCTGGGACGATGTCAAGCTGCTGACGGTTCAGGTCAACCGGCTGAAAACATGGTGGCGAACCGGCCTTCTCTGCATTGGCGATGCGGCTCATGCGATGTCGCCGGTTGGCGGGGTCGGGATCAATCTCGCGGTCCAGGACGCAGCGGCTGCTGCGCGAATCCTTGTGCCGTTCCTTCGGCGAGGTGAGGCGCCCGACGACGTGTTGGCTGGCGTTCAGAAGCGTCGCAACTGGCCGACCCGGATGACGCAGCGCGCGCAGATTGTGGCGCAGAACAGCGTGCTGGTGCCGGCTTTGACAGGCGGCGTAGCGCCGAAAGCGCCCTTCTTCCTGAAAGTGCTGAATGCGGTTCCAGCGCTCCGCGGCCTGACGGCCCGGGCCGTCGGGATGGGCCTGCGGCCGGAACACTGGCAAGCCGAGCCATAAGCCTTTTCGGCATCGCGGCCCTTTTTTCGGCCCAGTCCGGCATTAGCTGTGATCCATGACCCAACCCGTTTATTGCGCCATCGGCGACATCCATGGCGAACTCGATCGTCTGAAAGAGCTGCACGACATGGTCCGGTTCCATGCCGAGGCCGAACTCGGCGGAACAGAAGTGACACTGGTCCACCTTGGCGACCTGATCGACCGGGGTCAGGATTCCTGCGGTGTCGTTGACTATCTGATGGAGATGGAAGCGCGGTGTGGGGCGGCATGCGTGAACATTCGCGGAAACCATGAACAGCTGATGATTGAATCGGTTCGTATGGAGGATCAGGCTTCGCGCCGTAGCTGGCTAGAATGGGGCGGTGAAGAAACCATGGACAGCTACCGCCGTCGGGGCCTGGACGGCCCGCCCGACCATCACCTGGACTGGTTGCTTGGTCTGCCGACGATTTTCAGGGACGAGGCCCAGGGGCTGGTGTTCGTTCACGGCGGCGTCGACCCGGATACGTTTCCGGCCTGCGGCGAACGGGTACAGATGTGGACGCGGCGCAAGGAATTCTTCGATACGGGCTGCTGGACGGCGCCCGACCTGATTGGCCAGACAGTGGTGCACGGGCACTCGCCAACACAGGATTCGCTGCCTGACATCGCGGCCGACGGACGACGGATAAATCTTGATACCGGCGCGGTTTATGGTGGTCGTCTCACGGCCGCGATCCTGGTGCCCGGGGCAGCACCTCGCTTCCTTCATAGCTAAGCGGTTCGGTCCAAAAGGCTCAGCTGAGGTGCAATGATCGGCCTGTAGCGGGATGATTCATAAGCGCTTAATCAAGCTTGGTTTTTGGTTAACAGGGCGTTCGGGCGCTGTCCAAGATTTGGGCACCGCTCTTCAAGAGACCTTATCGCCTGACCTCTACGTTCCCATGCTGACCAGACACGGTCTTGGGAACGAGGGCTCCGACATTGAAGCTAACAACCCTGATCAGCCTTGGGCTATCGCTCGTTCTGGGCGCAGGCGCGGTATTCCTTGGCCGCAGCTACATGATGTCCAGCACGTCCGATGCGTCCGCGGCCAGTCTTGCGCCCGCTGTTGAGATGTCATCCGTGCTCGTTGCAACCTCAGTGATTCAGACCGGTGACCTGATTGATCATTCGAGCCTGAAGTCGGCGCCCTGGCCGGCAGACGCTGTGCCAGCGGATGCGTTGCGGAGTTTTGATGACCTGAAAGAAACCGTTTATGCGCGCAGCCTGATCGTGCCCGGCGAGCCACTGATGCGCGCCAAGCTCGACGATACCGGAGCAATTCTGACGCTTGCGGCATCGATTGCGCCGGGCATGCGCGCTGTTTCGGTTGTGGTTGGCAGCGACACAGGCGTGGCGGGCTTCGTCCTGCCGGGCGACCGCGTGGACGTGAACGAATTCATCCCGCGTGAAGATTCTGGCAGCAGCTCGGCACGCGAGGGCGAACGCGTCTCAGGTGACGTGATCGCACGATCAGTCCTCAAGAATGTGAACGTGCTGGCGATCGACCAATCGTTTGAAGCAGGTCTTGAAGGCGCGCGTCCGTCAAGCACCGTAACCCTCGAAGTCACGCCAGACGATGCGCTGGCGCTCAGCGCGGCAAGCCAACGCGGCGCGCTGGGCCTCTCGCTGATCGGTCGACACGAAGAGGCAGCCTTCGTTGCCGAAATCCGCAAGTTGCCAGCACCGGTGGGTGTCGTGTCGCGTGCCCGTGTCGCGCGTGCACCAACGACCACGCGCATCCGCGTCATCAATGGAGACGCCGAAACCGAAGTCACGACACCGGTTGCCCGGGACAAAGCGCCAGCGGTAGGAACCAGCAAATGAATATGTTCCAAAGAGTTTTTGCAGCGTGCCTGATGGTTGCTGTGCTCGGTGTGCCCGCCGCAGGCGCGTGGATCGAGCGCAGTGCACCTGATGGTGCCAGTGTGCTCGTTCTGGAAAAGGGGCGTTCGACGGTTGTCGAAGCTGACCTGAAATTCGCAACGCTTGTCGTCGCCGATCCCGAAATTGCCGATGCGATGGCAACGTCGAACCGCTCGTTCTTTCTGCGCGGCAAGCAGCCGGGCATGACGACGGTGTTGATCTACAATGCCGCCGGAGAGATTGCCGAACTCATCGATGTCGAAGTCGAACTGGGTTTGGATGAACTCCGCACGGACCTGAAGAACCTACTGCCGGGCGAGGATATCAATGTGTATCCCGTGCATGATGGTGTGTTCCTGGACGGCAAGCTGACCACAGCCGCCGCCGCCGACATGGCGCTGCAGCTGGCCGAGCGTCACGTGCCGGGCGGTGTGGCGAATGGCCTGTCGGTTGGGCAGAGCCAACAGGTTTTGTTGGAAGTGCGTTTCGTCGAGGCCAGCCGCAGTGCGGTGAAAGAGATTGGTTTCGGCAACAGGATCAGTGCGAATGATGTTGTCGGTGTGACGGATAGCGGAACGATCTCGGGCATCGCCGAAAAGACGATCGCGCTATTCACGAATGTCGGTAGCGAGAATATCGACATCACCTTGCGCGCTCTGGAACAGAAGGGCGTGATCCGTACGCTGGCCGAGCCGAACCTGGTGGCACTGTCGGGTGATACAGCAAGCTTTCTGGCGGGCGGTGAGTATCCGATTCCGGTGGCAAGTCAGGACAATCAGATATCGGTTGAATTCAAGAAGTTCGGCGTGAGCTTGGAATTCACCCCGACTGTACTGGGCGATGGCCTTGTGAACCTGCGCGTCCGGCCCGAAGTGTCGGCGCTTGACCGGGGCAATGGCATTCGGTCTGCGGGCATCGAAATTCCTGGTATCTCGGTGCGCCGGGCGGATACGACGATCGAGTTACATGACGGTCAGGCATTCGCCATCGCGGGCCTGCTGCAAAACGACTATTCCAATGATGTGCGCCAGACGCCGTGGCTGGGCAACGTGCCGATCCTCGGCATGCTGTTCTCGTCCAAGCGCTATCAGAAGAATGAGAGCGAGCTTGTGATCATCGTCACGCCGCGTCTCGTCCAGCCGGCGACACACCCTGATGTGCTCAACACGCCGCTTGCTGCATTCGCTGAGCCGACGGAAACCGAACTGTTTCTGCTGGACCAGACCGCAACTGTTCCATTGGCAAATTAGGGAGGCCGGAAGATGAGTAATCGTATCAAGATCACTGGCGCTATCTCCGCCCTAGCACTGCTCGCTGCCTGCGCGAGCCACGACCATCAGGATATCCGCTTGCTGGGCGGAGCGACAGAGAAGAATATCGCAACCCAGTCGGTGCGCGACGTGAACCTGCCGAATTCCAGGGAAGTCGAATCGACATCAGGTGTGCGAGCCGCGAATGCGGTTAAGGCATTGAACGAAGGCAAGCAGAAGCAGCTGGGGCAGGCGTCGTCTGGCGGGACCGGTAGCTGACATGTTTGAACCTGTTCAGAAGTTGGACCCTCCTCAACTGCCGCCAAATCGGATCATCCCGTCGCTTGCCGTTCTGGCAAATCGACAGCGGATGGAAACGTTGAAGGCATACTGCGCTGAGCTGGCCGACCTATCCGGCCTTTCGCCCTCTGAGATCGTGCTGCGCCATGGCGGCGGCCTTGTGCTCGTCGAACAGGGTGTTGCGGGGTACGACCAGGTGATACTGACGCTCGCTGTTGAACGGCCGAATACCGCAGTGATCGTCGTCTCCGACCAGCTGCCTGGTCATATAGTCAGGGCCCTGATGAAGTTTGAGGCGTCTGACATTGTGTCGGGCACGGCTGGGATCGAGGAAATCATCGACGCGGCCGAACAGGTGCGCGAGACTCAGTCCATTCAGGGGCCCGGGGCGACGTCTAAATGCTGGGCCTTTCGAGGCGCTGTCGGTGGTGCGGGTGTCTCAACACTCGCAATCGAGAGCGCGTTCAGTCTCGCCCGCAAGGTTGGACCTGGAAAAGTGTGTCTAGTTGACCTGAATGTGTCCGATGGAATGGTAACGTCCTTTCTCGAAGCCGTGCCAAAACTGGACCTGCAGGCGTTGGTGGATTCGCCTGACCGTCTCGACCAGAGACTGCTGGCGGCATGGTGCTGGGAACATGCGGAAGGTGTCTCTCTGCTTGCTGTGCCGCGCAATCCGGATGCTGACGCTTTGGCGACCGAGCCGGCAATGTTGCGCCTGCTGGATGTCGCCTGCAGCACGTTCGAATATGTTCTGGTCGACATGCCTCGGCACATGATGCCATGGACCAAGTCAGTTCTCGGTGCTGTGGATGAGGCGATTGTCGTCAGCGAGTTGACGGTCCCGAGCCTGCACGCTGCCGCAGATATGTGTCGCGAGACAGATATTTTGCGGCGTGACCGAAGCAAGTCCAAGCTCGTGCTGAACCGGATGTTCCCGAAAAAACGTTTCCGTGCCGAGTTCGCCGTCGACAAGGCAGAGCAGGCCATTGAACAGGAAATCCATGCGACGATTGCGTCGGACTGGGATGCGGCGCGCACTGCGGTCAATCTCGGAAAGCCAATCGCTGACGTGAAGCCGAAAAGCCAGCTTGTTCTGGATGTTGAACAATTTGTCGACAGCCTGCTGCCTGACGAAGTCATTGCCAATGAGGCAAAACCCCAGAAAACGAGACGCGCGAAATGAGCCGATTCAAATCCAACGCAGCTCCGGCCGCGCCGCTTGTGATGCCGTCGATGAAACCAGCCGAAGCCACGCCGGCGTTTGTCCCTGCCAAAGTCAAAGGTGAATCCGCGGGTTTCGATTTGCTGGATGCGAAACTGCGGGTACATGCGAAGCTGATCGACGAACTGGATCTGTCTGCGCTTGAGAAGCTGGACGATGACACTATGCGCCAGCGCGTTCGTGGGATCATTTCGGAAATCATCCGGAAGGAAGAAATGGCTCTGTCTTCGGTCGAGGAAATATCCTTTGCCGATGCCGTGATGGATGAAATGACCGGTCTTGGCCCGATCGAGCCGCTGCTGAAAGACGACTCCATCGCGGACATTCTCATCAATGGCTACAATCAGGTCTATATCGAGCGGAACGGCGAGCTGCAGCTGGCACCTGTTCGCTTTGCGGACAATGATCACTTGCTGCGCATCGTGCAGCGTATCGTATCGACCGTGGGTCGGCGTGTGGATGAAAGCCAGCCGCTGGTCGATGCGCGTCTTCTCGATGGTAGCCGCGTCAACGCGGCGATTGCACCAATTGCCATCGACGGGCCGCTCGTTTCGATCCGGAAATTCTCCAAGTCGCCACTGACGATGGAAAAGCTGGTCGGCTTTGGTGCCATCCCGGGGCCGGTCGCCGAGTTCATTCTCGGCGCGGTCAAGTGCAAGGCGTCCACGGTGATTTCGGGCGGTACGGGTTCAGGCAAGACAACGCTGTTGAATGCCCTGTCGTCGGCGATCAGTCCGAATGAGCGCCTGATCACGATTGAGGACGCGGCCGAACTCCAGTTGCAGCAGCCGCACGTTGCCCGCATGGAAACGCGCCCGCCGAACATCGAGGGCAAGGGTGAAATCCGCCAGCGTGAACTCGTCAAGAACGCGCTGCGCATGCGTCCGGATCGCGTCATCCTGGGCGAGGTTCGTGGCGAGGAGGCCTTCGACATGCTCCAGGCCATGAATACCGGTCACGAAGGCTCTATGGCGACGATCCACGCCAACAATCCCCGCGATGCCATCACGCGTCTCGAGCAAATGGTGATGATGGGCGGCATGAAGATTTCCGAGGAAGCCATCCGGGGACAGATCGCGTCAGCCGTGAATTTCATCGTTCAGGCCACCCGCTTGTCAGACGGTTCGCGCAAGGTCGTGTCGATTGCCGAGATTACCGGCATGGAAGGTTCGATCATCCAGATCCAGGAAATCTTCAAGTTCGAACGCTCCGGAACGTCTGAAGATGGCAAGGTAATCGGAAAATTCGTCGCGACGGGCCTGCGTCCGAAATTCCTCGATGAGATGGAGCGGCGCGGCGTTCATATGCCTGCAGGCATGTTCGATCCCGCGACCGTGTTCTAGGCACCCGTCACGTGTTCGGCTTACCAGACATAACCGGTTACAGCATGTTCCTGCTGATCTGCGCAACCATGGCGGCGGGGGCGTTCTTCCTGATGATCCAAGCGGCTTTGGGCCTCGTCACTCAGGCGCAGACGCAACGGATCGTGAACCGAAGATTGCAGTTCAAGGACCGGTTTGCCAGCACCAGCGAGGCCATGGTCGAGCTGCGAAAAAGCCGGGGTCTGGATGCAGACGGCAATTTCGCAATGCCGCTGGAGCGATTCAATCGTCTGGTCGTCAGATCGGGCCTGCCCTACCAACCCCTCAAATGGGTGGCGATGTCGGCAGGTGGCGCACTGGTTGCGGCGGGCGCCTACATGCATTTCGTCGGTGGCTGGATGGCGGCGCTTGGTATCTGCCTGCTGGTCTTCCTTCTGGGGCCGATTTTCGTGCTCAAGCATGTTGCCGGGAAACGCCGCAAGAAGTTGGCCGGACAGCTGCCGGATGCCCTGCAAATTGTCTGCCGTAGCCTTGAAGCAGGCCACCCTGTCGCAACGGCCGTGGCGCTGGTGGCGCGCGAGATGCCGGATCCGATCGGTACCGAATTCGGTATGACGGCGGATGAAGTGTCCTACGGTTTCTCGCTGACGAATGCGGTACAGCGCATGGCTGAAAGATCCGGTGATCCGGATGTCGAACTGTTCGGCGCAACAGTGCGCCTGCAGGAAAAGACGGGCGGCAACCTCTGCGACCTGTTGAAGGCGAACACGACAACGATCCGGGAACGCCAGACGATGCGCCTCAAGGTGCGCGCGGCCTCGTCGGAAGGGCGGATGTCGGCTCTGATCCTGACGTCCGCGCCGTTCATGGTGATGTTGGCGATCCATCTGACCCAGCCGAGTTTCTACGGCAACGTGATCCATGACCCACTTATCCGCTACGGATTTGCAGGACTTTTGGTCTGGATGTTCATCGGCAACCTGGTCATGCGAAAAATGATCAATTTCAAGATGTAGGCGGGACAGTGAACGTGGATACTTCATCTTTCCCCGGAATGTGGGCGTCAGTGCTGATGCTGGGCGCAGCGCTGGCGCTGTTGTTCCCAAGCATCCTGACTTTTTTCCGAAGTCGCCGCGATACCGAAAGCGTCGAGCGCCGGTTGGCGCGTCGCGGTCCTGTTTCCGGCGAAGCGGAGCAACGCCGCCCCTCCAACCGCATCGGCAAGGCAGTCACCGGCCTGGCCGACCAGATGGCGCCCGACGATGACGAACAGGGCGTTAGTGCAGCCAAGGCAAGGCTGGCCGGTGCGGGTTTTGTCGGGCCATCTGCGGTTGCCCGGTACTATTTCGTGCGCCTGCTTTGCATTGTCCTGCCGCAGCTCGGCTTGCTGGCGGCGCTACCCTATCTATCGAGCCTGCCTGGCACGACGCCGCTCGTGATTTCTGTGATGCTCGTCATGATCGGGCTTATCGCGCCGGGCATGTATCTCGACAAACGGACCAAGACGCGCTGGCAGGAATGTTCCAGCGGCTTTCCCGACATGATGGACCTCCTGGTCGCGTGCGTGGAAGCGGGGCTCAGCCTCGATGCGTCGGTCCAGCGCGTGGGCGAGGAACTCGAACTGCGTCACCCGATCATTGCCGGTTACATGCGGACATTGTCGCTGGAACTGCGGGCCGGGAAGGCGCGCAAATCGGCCTGGCGCGGCTTTGCCGACCGGTTGGGCATTGAGGAGGCCGGATCATTGGCGACGATGCTGCGTCAGGCGGAGGAAATGGGCACGAGTCTTGGCCAGACGCTTCGCATTTTCTCGGCGGACATGCGCCAGCGCCGCATCCTCTATGCCGAGGAAAAAGCCATGGCTTTGCCGGCGAAACTGACGCTTCCGCTGGTTTTCTTTGTTTTCCCGGTGCTTTTGGGCGTGCTGACGCTGCCGGCCGTCGTGATGTTCAAGGAAATACTGTAATGAAATCGGCGCTAGGCGAGTCAGGTATGGATTGCTAGACATTGCACCATGAGCACGACGTATCTCGATTTTGAAAAGCCCATTGCCGAACTCGACGCCAAGATTGCCGAGCTCGAAGCCCTCTCCGGCCAGAAGGGCGGGCCGTCCATCAAGGACGAGCTAAATAAGCTGAAGGCCAAATCGACCAAGCAGCTGAAAGACATCTATTCGGACCTCTCGGCCTGGCGTAAAACGCAAGTCGCCCGACATCCGGACCGGCCGCATCTGTCAGATTATATTGAAACAATTTTCGAGGATTTCGAAGAGCTGGCCGGTGACCGGCTGTTTGGAAATGACGAAGCGATCATCGGTGGCCTGGCCCGGTTCAAGGGCCGTTCGGTGGTCATTATCGGCCACGAGAAAGGCCGCACGACCGAGAAACGCCTGAAGCACAATTTCGGCATGGCCCACCCGGAAGGCTACCGCAAGTCCGTCCGCCTGATGGATATGGCCGAGAAATTCAACCTGCCGGTCCTCAGCTTCCCCGACACGGCAGGCGCCTATCCCGGCAAGGGCGGTGAAGAGCGTGGGCAGGCCGAAGCGATTGCGCGCGGCACCCAGCGGGGCCTATCACTGGGCGTGCCGTTCGTAACGCTGATTATCGGCGAAGGCATGTCAGGGGGTGCCATTGGCATCGCTGCGGCCAATACGGTTCTGATGATGGAACATGCGATCTACTCGGTGATCTCGCCGGAGGGCTGCGCCTCGATTCTTTACCGTGACCCGGCCAAGGCCAGGGATGCGGCGGATGCGATGAAGATTACGGCGCCGGATCTATTGAAAACAAAGGTAATTGACGGTGTCGTCAAGGAGCCGGTCGGGGGTGCGCACCGCGACCCGCAACGGGCTATGGCCGCCGCAGCCAAGGCGCTGGACACCGCGCTTAAGGACCTCGAGGGCATGTCGCCCCAGGAACTACGTCGCCAGCGCCGTGATCGTTTCTATGCCATTGGCCGCGAGATCGCTTAGGCACTGCTTGTAATCATTCGGCCGAACGGTCAGGCTGCGCGCCAGATCGATAGAGGGATATCCATGCGAAATTTCATTCTCGGCGCAGCGCTGCTGTTCGCCGTGGCCTGTTCCAGGGGCGGCGCAGATGATGCGACGGCCGCTGGCGAAGGCGCCGTGATCTATCCCGCAGCAAGCGTTGTCACGATGGCTGCGGCGGATGCTTTGGCGTCAGCCGTGGCGGTGAAGGATGGGCGCATCCTGGCAACCGGCACGGAAGCGGAACTGGCCAAAGCCCTGCCAAAAGCCAGCGTGGACCGCACATTTGAAGGCATGGTGATTGTGCCGGGCCTGATTGATCCGCACGTCCACGTCATGCTGGGTGCCCTGCAATACAACTTGCCACTGACGCCGCCTTGGCCGATGGCGACGCCGCACGGGATGCGTGCAGGAATCGGCACGCGCGAGGGCTTCCTTGCGGAAGTCGCGGCGATTGAGGCATCGACCGCGCCGGGCGAGCCGATTGTGATTTACGGCTACCATAACCTTGTCCACGGCGACCTGACGCGCACCGATCTCGACGCGATCACGACCGCGCGCCCGCTGGTGATCTGGCACTATTCCAGCCACGATTTTTACCTCAACAGCGCCGCCATAGAGCGGGCGGGCTTCACGCCGGCACTGACGGAAAAGTTTCATGGCGTCGACCTTGATGAGAACGGCGAACTGACAGGGCGGATCTATGAGGATGCCGCAATTGGCGTTTTGGGCGCCTTCGCTGACGTGATGCTGGCGCCGGAAAATGTCAGTGCGGGTTTCCAGGGCTTTTCCCGCATGCTGCGCGAGGCCGGTGTCACGACAACGGTCGAGATGGGCTACGGCCTGTTCGGCTGGGAGATAGAAGACGCGAACATCCGCAGCAATTGGGGCGATGCCCAGTCCGCCGGATACAATCTCTACCTCGTGCCGGAATACCGGGCGCTGCAGCGTTCGTTCGGCGAGGACAGGGTGCAGGCTGTCCGTGACATGGTCAGCGGTGTGCGCCCGGCGGCCGCTCCGGTGCTACCACGCGTCAAGTTCTTCACCGACGGCGCTTTCTACAGCCAGACGATGCGGCTTTCGCCGCCGGGTTACCTGTCGGGGCAGTCGAAGGGCAGCGAAGGCCTGTGGGTGATGAAGCCGGACGAGATCGCCCCGACGATCCAGCCCTATTGGGACGCGGGCCTTGGCGTGAATATCCATTCCAATGGCGACGCGGCGCAGGGCGCGACGCTCATGGCGCTGAAAACATTGCGGAATAGCGGCGGCGATAATTCCTTCACGATCGAACATGGCGGCCTGTTCTCGCCGCACCAGGTCGAGGAAGCCGGTCGCCTCAAGGCGAATGTCTCGGCAGCCAGCCACTATGTCTACTATATGGCGGACACCTATGCCGACCCGCTGGGCGAGCCACGGGCCCGCTGGATTTCGCCGCTGGGGGCGCTGACCGACGCCGGTGTCGCGGTGACCGTGCACTCCGATGCGCCGCTGGCGCCGCCGGAGCCTTTGCGGGCGGCGAGCGTGCACATTACGCGGGCGACGCGGGAGGGCGGCACCTATGAGGCGACCATGGCGCTGACGCCTTATGAAGCGCTTGAATCTGTAACGCTCGATGCAGCGCGGGCCGTCGGCCTCGAGGCCGAAATCGGCTCCATAGAGCCCGGAAAGCGGGCTGATTTCACCATCCTTGGCGCCAATCCGCTGGACGTGGCGGGGGAGAACTGGACCGGTATTCCGATCTGGGGCGTCGTGCTGGCGGGCGAAAAGCGGCCACTGGAAGACTGAGCATGGCGGAAAAGGACTGGATCGCGCGTTACTTTGCGCCGCTGGCACAGGGGCAAGGTGCGGCGGGCCTAAAGGATGACGTCGCCCAGCTCGGAACGTCGGGTCCTGTAGCTATTACAACAGATGCGATGGTGGAGGGGGTGCATTTCCTTGCCTCGGATCCTGTCGATACCGTGGCGCGCAAACTGGTACGGGCTAACGTGTCGGACCTGTTGGCGAGCGGGGCGGAGCCAGCCGAAGCCTTGCTCGCGCTCGGCTGGCCGAAGGCGCGCGGTGAAGCTGAAATCGCAGCATTTGCAGCAGCATTGGGCGACGAGTTGGCGGCCTGGGGCGCGCAGCTGATCGGGGGAGACACCGTCACCAATCCTCAGGGCTTGTTCCTGTCTCTGACCCTGACAGGGCGATGCCTATCCGACGCTCCAGTGCGCCGGACGACCGCAAAAACGGGCGATTCCGTGTGGTTGACGGGGTGTGTCGGGGGGGCGGCTAGGGGGTGGGACGTCCTTTGCGAGGAGGCGGCACGTCAGGCTAAAGGGGTCGTTTCGGGTCCCTGGGTCGACGCCTACCGGCTTCCGACACTGCCGCCGCTTGCCACCGCCGGTCTCGTCGCGCGCCATGCGAGCGCGGCGATGGATGTCTCTGACGGCTTGCTGATCGATGCAAGGTCGCTGGCAGGGGCGTCCGGTGTCGGCCTCGAGATCGACCTTGGCTCGGTGCCGTTTGCGGGTGGGGCAGAGGACGAAGCCGAGATGCTCAAGCTCGCGACCTGGGGGGATGATTACCAGGTCCTGCTCACGGCCCCGGAAAGCCGGTCGGAGCAGATCGCGCATGAGGCGAGTGAACAGGGCATACAACTCGCCCGAATCGGGAAAATTATAGCCGGATCAGGCTTGTCGCTGGGTTTGAAGGGCAAAAAAATTAACCTCCCCGAAACCCTGGGGTTCGAGCATGGTTGAGTCGGGTCACCTGTGACTCGCCCCTGAAGCGAGGCAGGTTGCCTCATCAAGGAGCGACTGGCAGGCAAAGGCTCATAATAACTAAGTTTTGGAGACCCGGGGCCAACCCGGGCCCGTTCAAAGGCTCAGGGAAGGAAGGAAATCCCCATGTGGTTTTATCTCGCACTCGCCGCAGGCGTTGTGTCGGTTCTATACGGATGCCTACAGATCAACTCGATCATGAAGGCACCGTCAGGCGACCAGCGTATGCGTGAAATCGCGCAGGCTATTCAGGAAGGCGCAAACGCCTACCTGAAGCGCCAGTATCGCACGATCGGTATGGTTGGCGTTGTTGTCGCCGTCATCCTGCTCGTCCTGCTCGGCTGGAAGTCTGCACTCGGTTTCGTGCTGGGCGCCGTCCTGTCGGGCGCAGCTGGCTTTATCGGCATGCTTGTGTCGGTGCGCGCCAATGTGCGCACAACCGAAGCGTCCAAGAGCGGCCTCAGCGCCGGTCTCGCATTAGCGTTCAAGTCAGGTGCCATCACCGGCATGCTGGTCGTCGGTCTCGCCCTGATCGGTATCGTTCTCTATTACGGCCTGCTGACCGGCCCGCTCGAGCTGGACCTGTCGGTTCGCGACGATAAGCGGCAAGTCATCGACGCCCTCGTTTCACTCGGCTTCGGCGCTTCGCTGATCTCGATCTTCGCCCGTCTCGGCGGCGGTATCTTCACCAAGGGTGCGGATGTCGGCGGCGACATGGTGGGCAAGGTGGAAGCTGGCATTCCCGAGGATGACCCGCGCAACCCGGCCACCATCGCAGACAATGTCGGCGACAATGTTGGCGACTGTGCCGGCATGGCGGCTGACCTGTTCGAAACCTATGCCGTGGCACTGGTCGCGACCATGGTTCTGGGCGGTATCTACTTCTCCGGCTCGGCTGATATTTCGGCTGTGATGATGTTGCCGCTGGCGATTGCCGCCGTCTGTATCATCACCTCCATCGTCGGCACGTTCTTCGTGCGCCTCAGCAAGGGTTCCACGGATGTGATGTGGGCGCTCTACAAGGGCCTGATCGTGACCGGCGTGCTGTCGGTAGGTGGCCTGGCCATCGCCATCAACAGTGTGTTGCCGAACGGCTTCGGTGTGCTGAATGAAGCCGCCGCGCGCCTCGGCATGACCGGCGAGATTACAGGCCTCGACCTGTTCTTCTGCGGCGTGACCGGCCTCGTTGTGACCGGCCTGATCGTTTACATCACGGCCTATTATACCGAGACCAAGTTCCGTCCCGTCCGCTCGATCGCCTTGGCGTCCGAGTCGGGCCACGGCACGAACGTGATCCAGGGCCTTGCTGTCTCGCTCGAGTCGACGGCGCTGCCATCGATCTCGATCATGGCGGGCATCCTGCTGACGTATAATCTTGCAGGTCTCTACGGTATTGCCATTGCCACGACGACCATGCTGGCGCTCGCCGGTATCATCGTTGCCCTCGACGCCTTCGGCCCGGTGACGGACAATGCCGGCGGTATCGCGGAAATGGCTGAATTGCCGTCTGACGTCCGCAAGACGACGGATGCGCTGGACGCTGTTGGCAACACGACGAAAGCCGTGACCAAGGGCTATGCCATCGGTTCGGCGGGCCTCGGCGCGTTGGTCCTGTTCGCGGCCTATTCGGAGGACGTGAAATACTTCATTGCGCAGGCCGATCCGGGAACGTTCTTCCACAATGTCGTGGTCGATTTCTCGATCGCCAGCCCGTACGTGGTTGTCGGCCTGCTGTTCGGCGGCCTTCTGCCGTTCCTGTTCGGCGGCATGTCGATGATGGCGGTCGGGCGCGCTGCCCAAGCCGTGGTCGAGGAAGTGCGCAGGCAGTTCCGCGAAATGCCGGGCATCATGAAAGGCGAAGTGAAGCCTGACTATGGCCGCGCCGTGGATATCCTGACGCAAGCGGCGATCAAGGAAATGGTTGTGCCATCGCTGTTGCCAGTGCTGTCACCGATCGTCCTGTTCGGCGTGATCTTCCTGATTGCCGGTGCCGGCGCAGCCCTGTCGGCTGTCGGTGCGATGCTGCTGGGCGTGATCGTGACCGGCCTGTACGTGGCCATCTCGATGACCTCGGGCGGCGGCGCCTGGGATAATGCCAAGAAGTATATCGAAGACGGTCATCATGGCGGCAAGGGCTCTGAGGCCCACAAGGCTGCGATTACCGGCGATACGGTTGGCGATCCCTACAAGGACACATCAGGTCCGGCTGTGAACCCGATGATCAAGATCACGAACATCGTGGCCTTGCTGATGCTCGCGGTGCTTGCCGGCCACTAGGCCAGTCCAGTCCGACAATAAAAAAGGCCCCGGTGCGAGAGCGCCGGGGCCTTTTCCTTTGGGGTATGGGTGCCGATCAGGCGATGTCGAAGCGGTCCGCGTTCATCACCTTGGTCCAGGCCGCAACAAAGTCCTTCACGAACTTTTCCTTGTTGTCGTCCTGGGCATAGACTTCGGAGTAGGCGCGAAGGATCGAATTCGACCCGAACACGAGGTCCATGCGCGTCGCCGTCCACTTCACGGCATCCGTCTTCCGGTCACGGATCTCGTAGATACCATTGCCGGAGGGCCGCCAGTAGTTTTCCGTGTCAGTCACGTTGACGAAGAAGTCGGTCGTCAGCGCGCCCGCTTTGTCAGTGAACACACCGTGCTTCGTGTCACCGTGATTGGTGCCCATGACACGCATGCCGCCGACAAGGACCGTCATCTCCGGTGCCGTCAGGCCCAGGAGCTGCGTCCGGTCGAGCATCAGCTCTTCAGGGCTGACGTCGTAGTCGGCCTTCTGCCAGTTGCGATAGCCATCATTGAGCGGGTCCATCGCATCGAACGAACCGCCATCCGTCATCTCCGCGGTCGCGTCGCCGCGGCCCGGTGCAAACGGCACTTTCACATTGAAGCCTGCCGCTTTTACGGCCTGCTCGACGCCGACATTGCCGGCAAGGACGATCACGTCCGCCACGCTGGCTCCTGTCTCAGCGGCAATGCCTTCGAGCACTTTCAGCACCCGGCCAAGACGGGTCGGCTCATTGCCTTCCCAATCCTTCTGCGGCGCAAACCGGATGCGGGCCCCGTTGGCACCGCCACGCATGTCAGAGCCGCGATAGGTGCGGGCACTGTCCCAAGCCGTCGACACCATGTCGCTCATGCTCAGGCCACTAGCCGCGATCTTTGCCTTCACGGCATCGACATCATAACCGGTCTTGCCGGCTGGAACCGGGTCCTGCCAGATCAGGTCTTCGGCGGGCACTTCCGGACCGAAATAACGCGCCTTTGGCCCGAGGTCGCGGTGGGTCAGCTTGAACCAGGCGCGGGCGAAGGTTTCCGAGAAATACTCGAAATCGTTGTAGAAACGCTCGGAAATCTTGCGGTATTCCGGGTCCATCTTCATGGCCATGTCGGCATCGGTCATGATCGGCATCTTGCGGATCGAGGGATCCTCGACATCGACAGGCATGTCTTCTTCCTTGATGTCGACAGGCTCCCACTGCCATGCGCCGGCGGGGCTCTTTTTCAGCTCCCACTCATGGTTGAGCAGCTGGTCGAAATAACCATTGTCCCATTTGGTCGGATGGGTCGTCCAGGCGCCTTCAAGGCCGCTGGTCACGGCATCACGGCCGATGCCCCGGGTCTTGTGGTTGATCCAGCCGAAACCCTGCTCCTCGATCGGAGCGGCTTCAGGGGCGGGGCCGAGATTGGATTCCAGGCCATTGCCGTGCGCCTTGCCGACGGTGTGTCCGCCAGCGGTCAGGGCGACCGTTTCCTCGTCATTCATGGCCATGCGGGCGAAGGTGACACGCACGTCCTGGGCTGACTTGAGGGGATCAGGCTTGCCGTCACGGCCCTGCGGGTTGACGTAGATAAGGCCCATATGGACGGCGCCGAGCGGGGCTTCGAGCGATGCCGCGTCTTCGGCGTTGGCATAACGCAGGATGCTATCGGCCAGCCATTCTTTTTCCGAGCCCCAGTAGACGTCCTTTTCAGGCGCCCAGATGTCTTGGCGTCCGAAGGCGAAACCGAAGGTCTTGAAGCCCATGGATTCGTAGGCGACGTTGCCCGCGAGGATGTAGAGGTCGGCCCAGGAGACCTTGTTGCCGTATTTCTTCTTGATCGGCCACAGCAGGCGGCGCGCCTTGTCGAGGTTGCCATTGTCCGGCCAGGAGTTGAGGGGAGCGAAGCGCTGGTTGCCGGTGCCGCCGCCGCCACGACCGTCAAACAGCCGGTAGGAGCCAGCGGCATGCCATGCCAGACGGATCATCAGGCCGCCATAATGACCCCAGTCAGCCGGCCACCAGGCCTTGCTCTCGGTCATGATGGCCTTCATGTCATGCTTGAGCGCGGTGACGTCGAGCTTCTTGAGTTCTTCGCGATAGTCGAAGTCCTCGCCCATCGGGTCGGTCTTCGTGTCGTGTTGGCTCAGGATGTCGAGGTTGAGCGTGTTCGGCCACCATTCCGTGACCGTTCTACCCGCAGAGGTCATCCCGCCATGCATGACCGGGCACTTGCCGGCGCTACCCATATCATTTCCGTCCATATCGCTCTCCCATTGCTGAAATTGTTCGGCACTTTCGCCTAATAAGGGAAGATACCGCTACTCTACCCATTGATCCAATCGATTCTATGAAGTCGAGCTATAGGGCGGTTCTATGTGACCGGGTTTGACGCATCGCAATCATGGGCAATGGCGAACTGCCGTAAACACAAGACATGGACGTACTTCCCGCCTGATACGGCCTCAGCCCCAACGAAAAAGCCCCGGAACCGGGGTTCCAGGGCTTGTCTGTTTCGGGATGCGGCCTGCGCTACTGGCGGCGACCGGTCGGGTTGCCGGGTGTGGCTTCGTCCGAGTTTGGCAGGCGCACGCCGCCGACGGTGCCGAAGATCTGTTCCCAAAGGCCCAGTTCGCGACCACGGGTCGGCGTTTCGCGGGCCGCATAATTGATGAGCTCGCCGTCTGCGGCATTGTATTCTAGAACTTCGTCGACCTTGTCATCCTCGCCGAAGCGGATCGCCGTGATCGAGCGCTTGGTGATTTTCGGCTTCAGGAAGGCGATGCGCTCCTGCACGTCGGAAATATACATCCAGGTCTTGTCGTCAAACACGCTTTCCGTGGACGGGCTGCCAAGCTGGGCGAGGACGGAGGACCGTGTGTCTTCGTCCGGCTTTATGTCGCGCGGCTGGGCGTCGTCTGCCACATAGCCGTGGAAATCCCGCGCCGGCGTGAGACACGCGGTGAGGGGCAGGGTGAGAAGGCCAATGGCCAAAATCGCACGTCGCGACATGGAGAAACTCCTGATAAGGCTTCGCGAAAGACCTAGCGGCTGCAGACCCCCCTTGGCAACACAGGAGTACATCGTGACGGGAATTTCAATCGGCTGGCTGGCGCGGCGACGGGCCAGCAAGGCTGCCGCCGGAAAGGCCTATGGCGGGCTGATGAAAGCGGCGCTGGCGCCGGATTTCTACCTGACGGGCGACGTTGCCGACACGTTCGATGGGCGTGCGCAGATGGTGACGGTCCATGCGGCGCTGGCGATCCGGCGGATGAACGTCCTTTCGGGCACCGAACCCGCGAAAACCGCTGCGGCGCTGAATGCGCGCGTGCTGGACGGATTTGATGCTGCCTTTCGCGAGCAGGGCGTCGGCGATTCCTCGATCGCGCGGAAAGTCCGAAAACTGGCCGAGGCGCATTACGGGCTGGGAACTGCCCTGTCGCAGGCGCTGGACAGTGATGGCGGGGAATCAGCCGTGATCGACGTGCTGGAGCGCAACGGGGTGATGCAAAAGGGCCGTGGGGCCGCTCTGGCGGCCTATTTGTGCGCACTGGCGATACGTCTGCAGCAGCAGAGCGATGCTGAAATACTGAAGGGGGCAATTGACTGGGTGTCGGCCACCGAAGTGGGGTAGCAGGCACAGGCGCGGCGTTGCCAACCCCCGTGACGCGCCGTAAACACCGCCTATCAGGAATCATTGCGTTTCCGACTGATTTGGAAGGCTCAAATGGCTGAAGGCACAATTCTTTCAATTGATGCCATGGGCGGCGATGCTGCGCCCGGTGTCGTGGTCGACGGCGTGGCAATCCTGCTGGCCGAACGCCCGGATATTGCCGTGCTGCTGCATGGCGACGAATCTGTACTGGCGCTCATGGTGGCAGCCCATCCCGTCCTGTCGGGCCGTTGCCAGCTGGTTCATTCCGACAGCGTCATCACGAGCGATATGAAACCGAGCCAGGCGCTGCGCCGGGGCAAGGGATCGTCGATGTGGAACGCCGTCGAGGCGGTCAAGAACGGTGAGGCGGGTGCTGCCGTGTCGGCGGGCAATACGGGCGCGCTGATGGCGATTTCGATGCTGATCCTGCGTAAGATGGAAGGCGTCCACCGCCCGGCGATGACGGCCCTGTGGCCGACCATGCGCGGCCGCACCGTGGTGCTGGACGTCGGCGCGAATCTCGAAGCGGATGCCGCGCAGCTCGTCAGCTTTGCCATCATGGGCGAGGCTTATGCGCGCGCGGCGCTGGGCATCGAAAAGCCGTCGATCGGCATTCTCAATATCGGCTCAGAAGAGATGAAGGGCCATGACGAGGTGCGCGAGGCGCATGAATGGTTGCGCGAGGCGGAACTGGACATGGACTATCGCGGCTTCGTCGAGGGCAATGACATTTCCAAAGGTGCTGTGGACGTCGTGGTGACGGACGGGTTCACCGGCAATGTCGCGCTGAAAGCCGGCGAAGGCGTGGCACGGATGTTGGGCAACCGGATGCGCGAAGCCTTCACGGCCAATATCATGACCAAGCTTGGCGCCGTGTTCGCGTCTGGCGGGCTGAAGCAGCTTCGCAGTCAGATGGACCCGAGCAATGTGAATGGCGGCGTGCTGCTGGGCCTCGGCGGCGTTTCGGTCAAGAGCCATGGCGGCACCGATGCGCGCGGATTTGCGCAGGCCTGCCAACTGGCGGCCGACCTTGCCGCAAGTCACTATCAGGACGAGATAATCGCCAACCTGTTGCGAATCAGGGAAGGCGGCCTGGCTGCCGATTAAGGCAGTCGGCATGGAAAGGATTTCAATGGCACGTCGCAGTTTCATTCGCGGTACAGGCGGCTACCTTCCGGAGAAGGTGCTCACCAATGACGACCTGTCGGCCATGCTGGACACATCGGACGAGTGGATTCGCGAACGCACGGGCATCAAGCGGCGCCATGTCGCCGCCGAGGGCGAGCTGACATCGGACATCGCGACCGCTGCGGCCCGGCAGGCGCTGGACGCCGCCGGCATGGAGGCGACCGATATCGACCTGATCGTGCTGGCCACGACGACACCCGACAGGACGTTCCCGGCGACGGCGACGGCGGTGCAGGCCAAGCTCGGCACCGGCGCTGGTGCGGCCTTTGACGTCCAGGCCGTCTGTTCCGGCTTCCTGTTCGGGCTCGCCACGGCTGACAGCATGTTGAAGCAGGGCCTGTTCAATCGGGCGCTGGTAATTGGCGCCGAGACATTCACGCGCATTCTCGACTGGTCGGACCGGGGCACGGCTGTGCTGTTTGGTGATGGCGGCGGCGCGGTGGTGATCGAGGCCGAGGAATGGACCGGCGCGCAGGATGCGGGGATCATCACGCACCATATTCGCACCGACGGCACGAAGTCAGACCTGCTCTATGTCGATGGCGGTGTCAGTTCGACCGGCACGATCGGCCATGTCCGGATGGAGGGCAATCGCGTGTTCAAGCATGCCGTGGCCAATATCTCGTCGGCGATCCAGGCCGTGCTCACCGAGACCGGCCTGACGGCGGACGATATTGACTGGTTCGTGCCGCATCAGGCCAACAAGCGCATCCTGGACGGCGTGGCGAAGAAGATGGGTATTGCCGAAGAGAAGGTCGTGATCACGGTCGACGAGCATGCCAATACGTCAGCCGCCTCGATTCCCCTGGCGCTGAACCATGCCGTGCGTACCGGCCGGGCCAAGCCGGGCGACCTCATCCTTTCAGAGGCGATGGGAGGCGGGTTTTCATGGGGTGCGAGCCTGTTCCGCCTTTAATCAACAGGCATCATTTTGATCCACAATTTTTGGACCGAATCGGACAAATCGAAACATCTCAACGAATTAAGCTGACGGTTTCGCTAGGAATCCGTTAAGTTTCATTCGCTATCCATTAACGAAAGGCGAGAGAACCTCATGAGCAACCAGACCCTGACCCGTGCCGAAGTGACTGATGCAATCGTCCGCGAAGTGGGCGTGACGCGTCAGGAATCCTCGGACCTTCTGGACCGCACACTCGACATGATCGGCACCGCGCTGGAGCATGAAGACGAGGTGAAGCTCTCCCGCTTTGGCAATTTCGTGGTGCGATCGAAATCCGCCCGCGAAGGCCGCAACCCCAAAACCGGCGAAGAAGCCATCATCGCGCCGCGGCGCGTGGTGACGTTCCGCCCATCCCCCATGCTCAAGGCCCGCGTCGACAAGGGCTGAGCCAATACAAGGATAGCGATATGACTGCCATCAGGAACCGCGTCGAGAAATCTGCAAACGCCTTTCGGTCGATTGGAGAGGCAGCCGCAGAACTGGGCCTCGAAACGCATGTCCTTCGCTATTGGGAAACGAAATTTCCGCGTGATGTGAAACCGGTGAAGCGTGCCGATGGCCGCCGCCTGTTCCGTCCGCAGGATATTGACGCGCTGCGCGCCATCCAGATTCTGGTTCATGGGCGCGGCCTGACATTGAAGGGCGCCAAATCCCTGCTGGCAGAACAGGGGCTTGAGGCCGTGCTGTCCGGCGCAGCGACCCTGGGCAATGGCACGGTCGGAAGCCCGGCACGTGAGCTGCAGCAGACGGTCGCCAAGGCGTTCAATGCCGAGATGGCTTCATCGATCGCTCCCGAGAGCCAGGAGCGCCTAGCGGATGCACTGGTCGGCCTGACCGACCTGAAAGCCCGGCTCGACGCGATGCGCGAGAAGCGCGCGGCCTAAACCCACATAAGCGATTGCGGAAGGCCGGTGGCTTGGCTACAAGCCGCTTCAAGTCGGAGCGTGGCGCAGCCCGGTAGCGCACTCGCCTGGGGGGCGAGGGGTCGTAGGTTCGAATCCTATCGCTCCGACCATTCATACGCGTTGGCCCGCAGCGCCTGAAACCGATCGAGGATCGATTTCAGCGCGGGAATACCCGAAGCGCCAGCGAGGGCCTCCCAAGTTGATTCTGTATCGGCCCTTCGCGCTTCACATGAACCGAGCTCTAGGCTTTCCAATAACTGCTTTTGGTCAGGGCTGTCATTCGATCCGCGCCAGTCCAACGGTCGACTTTGGCCCTTTGTGGACTCCCGGCGGCAGTTAACCGAACGGCTTTTTTCTTTAAATCCGGTCATCGACGCGTGTCTCACAGAGTCCCAGAAAGACTTACTGCGAGCGGGCCAAAATCGCGTGCAATCGCACACTCTCGAAACAGATGAGGCGCGGAATGGACTCAATTCATGATCCGGGCCGTGCTGTCGCCATTGCATTTGGCGCATGCGATAGTTTCGACATTGTCGCAAAACGCGGCTTGGCTTAGGCTGGAAACGACGTGACGCTGGGGGGCCACCATGATCTGACTTGCCTTGCTGTTCGTTGCGCTTCTTTTCTTTGGACTTGCACCAGCTCACGCCGAACGCTCCAAGAAGCTGGCCAAGGTTCCGAGAAATCTGGAATCGACCCAGACGCATATCGACCCGTCGTGTGAAGTGAAGCAATCGGGCACGTATTGCGAGGAGTTCAGTTTGCGACTGTTCCCCAAGGGCGGTGACGCAGGCACAGGCAGGTACGCCCGCCAAAGACGGGTTTTCCGCGACAAGAAAACAGGGAAGCGAATTTTCGGTGTCTCGCATGTCACAACGGACACCGCGAAAAAATTTGAGACCTCCTGGCTTATCGAACCGAAATGGGCCAATCTCCACATGCTGAATGCAGATGTGGCCTATGGGCGCCTGGCGGGCACGCAAGATGTGTACGTGATTGACACCGTCGCCGGAACCACCACCAAGATCGGTCAAGGTGACCTCGGCTTTGGATTTGCGTTGGTCGGTTCGGATTTCGTCAGCTATTAAAGCACTTCCGCATCATTTGACTCCATATCCAGCAGCTTTGAAGTAGTTCTGGCATTCGTCGGCTGAGTAGAGGTCGATGACCGAGGCGATTGCGTTGTGGAGGTCTTCGATTGTCCTCGCGCCGATCCGTCTGAG
>NZ_JBDNGN010000062.1:0-21734 GCF_041689225.1 Hyphomonas sp.
CCGACCGCGCGACGTTTGCCCGAGCGTGGAACGCCGAGATCGCGGATGTGCCGGAATTCACCGACAGCATCATCCACATTGTCGCCGGATTGTTGCTGCCGATCTGGAAACGCCTGCCCAATGAATCGACGCGGGTTTACCGACTCCAGACCGATACCGGCGAGCGCATCGTTGGACGGCGGGTCTCGCCCGCATGGGTCGCGGGTGCGACCAGCACCGGCACATCGACACTTACGCCGGACGATGCCTTCGCGGCGCTGCTCGATGGCAAAACGATCCTCAATCTCACCGAATGCCTCCAGCTTCGCCGTGCCCGTGTCATGGGCGTGAACCGGATCGAGTTGTCCGGCTTCACCGACACGATGCGGGAGCGGCTTAGCGCCTACGGCCTCTTCCACGAGATCATCTCGTGGAAGCTGCGCATGTTCGTGCCGACCGATGCAACTGGCTCCGCCATCCTCGCCAAGGTGCTGGAACGCTACCCCGTCGAGCGCATCTCCGATCGGGAGGCTGCGTAAATGACACGCGACGCTTCAGAACTGACTGACCGTCTTGGTCGCCAGGCCGAGGCGGTCTGCCGTCACTATCTTTCCGCCGGGCGGCGCGAAGGCCGCTACTGGCTCGTGGGCGACGCGCGTAACACACCGGGCCGCTCGCTGTTCGTGAGACTGAAAGGCCCGGAATCCGGCAAGGGCGCCGTAGGCAAATGGACCGACGCCGCAACTGGCGAACATGGTGATTTGCTCGACATCATCCGTGAAAGCTGCGGATTTGTCGGCTTCAAGGACGCGGCAGATGAGGCCCGCACCTTCCTCAGTATGCCGCATCCCGAGCCAGATCCATCCCCAAGACAGCGGCTGACATCAGTGCCAGTTGGATCGCCGGAAGCGGCACGGCGGCTGTTTGCCATGTCGCAGCCGATTACGGCCACAATCGCGGAAGCGTATTTACGCAAACGCGGCATCACGACATTGCACGGAACCGGATCGCTCCGGTTCCATCCGCGCTGCTATTATCGTGCCGATGAGCATTCGCCGACCGAAACTTGGCCCGCGATGATCGCATCCGTCACCGATCTTGATGACAGGATCACCGGAGCGCATCGCACCTGGCTTATGTCCGATGGCAGCGGTAAGGCGCCGGTCGATACACCGAGGCGCGCGATGGGCAATCTTCTTGGTCATGCCGTGCGGTTCGGCGTCGCCCATGACGTGGTGGCGGCGGGCGAAGGCATCGAGACCATGCTGTCGCTGCGAACGGTTCTGCCCCCCATGCCGATGGTGGCGGCGCTGTCGGCGGCTCATCTTGCCGCCATCCTGTTCCCACCAACCTTGCGACGCCTCTATATCGCCCGTGACGACGATCCGGCAGGTGACGGAGCGATGCGAAGCCTGATTGAACGAGCGCAGGCGGTCGGAATCGAGGCCATTACGCTGTCGCCACAGATCGGGGATTTCAACGGGGATCTGCGCACTCTTGGACCTGATGCACTTCGGGCGGCCATGCGGGTTCAGATCGCGCCGGAAGACGTCTTCCGATTTATGGACTTCCGGGCATTGGCCGGAACAGGGATGTGAAGGCGCTGTGAGCGCCGGTCTTATCTCGATCCGGCGGGCTCCTGTCATGCGCCGGAGAGGACCGCGACAACGTCCTTCTTCAGAGGGCGATCGGGACGGCAAACGGCCCGGTCCGGCAATGGCTGCGCCCGGCTATTTTCCGCCGGCGGCAGGCCGCCTTTGCATCGCGAAACAAAATACCCGGCCTTCGCCATCCTCCGCTGTGCTTCGGCCGCTCGGTACCCTCGCCGGTGCAGGTCCGTTCCGCCCGCCGTCTTTCGTCGCCATGAAGGCCGCGATGGTCGCGGTCGATCCGACGAAGGAAGCACCCCATGACCACCGAATTTGACGATACCGGCTTTGAACCGCCCCACGCCTCATCCCCGACCGATCATGTCCTTTCCGAACTCCAGCTCTACGGCTTCCGCCCCTTCCAGGATGAACCCGATCCAAGGCCACTTCCCGAAGGCAACATCGTCGCTGGCGCCATCGCCGACATCTTCGACGCCCTGATCGTGAGCTTTAACGACACACGACTCGAAACCGACCTCGACGAACTGCTCTGGTCGACCGTCAATCTCTTCCACCGCGCCACCGCCCGGATCGAGCGGGAGTTGGACGACAACGAGCAAGGCCAGCGCCGCGGCCAGCGTGAACAGGATGGCTCCGAGGTCAAGTCCGTCGAACTGGAGCGCCTCATCGCCGAGGGGATGACACTTATCGAACGCCGCGATGCCTTTGAGCTGATGCGTGACCAAGCCGCCGAACATTTTGAACGTCACACTCATTCATCCTGGCGACCTCGCTCAGGGTCGATGGTCAACCATCGCAACCTGACCTCGGCGATGATCGACAGCCGTGATTACCTTGCCGCCAAACGTCGGAATGAGACCGAGGTGATGCTCCCCGCAGGCCCCAAGATTGCCTTCACGGGCGGCCTCGATTGTAACGATCACCGCCTGATCTGGGCCAAGCTCGATCAGGTACATGCCAAACATCCCGACATGGTATTGCTGCACGGCGGATCGCCAAAGGGTGCTGAACTCATTGCCGCGAAATGGGCCGACACCCGCAAGGTGGCTCAGGTCGCCTTCAAGCCAGACTGGACGAAACACGCCAAGGCCGCGCCATTCAAGCGCAATGACGCGATGCTCAACGTCCTGCCGATCGGAGTCATCGTATTTCCGGGCAGCGGCATCCAGGAAAACCTTGGCGACAAGGCTCGCAAGCTCGGCATCCCGGTCTGGAAATTCGGGAACGGCGGCGCGTGAGCGCCGCCCCTTCTCACATGATGGTGCGGCAGCCCGGCTTTCAACTATCTGCACTCAGCGGCACCGAAATTCAGTTCGGGTTTCCCGTCACCGCGATTTTCGCCGCACGGGCATAATGCTCCAGTTCGACATCGCTTTCGATCAAGTCGTCGAGAAGCGTCTTCATATCGCTTTGATCCGACGATGATTGAAAGGGGCCTGGCTGGCGTTCGATCACCAGAACGGCAATGGCCAGCGCCTTCTTCACCAGATGCAGATCTCTCAATATGATTTCAGCCACAACCTCGTCACTCCGCGAAACTGACAATGATCGTCAGTATGTCCTCCGTTTATTACACGACATAGACCATGACCATTGAAAGTAGCCGCGAAAATGCACTGCATCTTTTGATGTCTCAGCTCCGATCCGAAACGGAGCACCACCCCCGCTTCCATTACCGCTATTCCTTGGTCCAGCCGATGGCCTGTCGCCATCAACCCGTAAAGGGTCGGCTATGCTCGCATGCCGCCGCTCTGGCTTCGCCTGCGCGGTGATTGCAGCCATCGGCCCGACACATCGGGCGCCTGTCGCGCGGGGGATGGTCCCCCGCCTCCCAGACAGGAGCCGGAACAATGTCCTTCAACGATGCACACGCCTTCGCTTTCAGCCTCGCTACAACCCTCATGGTCGCGATTGTCATCTTCCAGGCCGGCGACGGCAGTCTCTCGGTCTGTCCAGCCAGCGAATTCGACGGCGACGACGCCAGCATCGTGCACGAGATAGATCCATTTATCCCGTGAGCGCGAACCATCCGCCCAATCGCAACATGGCCATTTCGACAATTGGCGCTCCCACCGCCGATTACTTTCGGCTATACTCGAAGCTGCGCTGTGGTGGTGGTGGAAGGCGCAACCGTCTGACCTGTTTCTCACGGAGGCCACCACCATGATCTTTATCGGCATCCTTCTCAGTATCGCGGCCATCGGCGTTCTCTGTTGGCTGCTCTTCACGCTTGCCGTCTTCGCACTGCCCGCCTTTGTTGGCGTCACCGCAGGCCTGTGGGCCTACCACAGCGGCGCAGGCTGGCTCGGCGGCATCTTTGTCGGCGCTCTCTCAGCCGGGCTAACCTTTGGCATCGGGCAATTGTTGCTCGTTTTCGCAAAACCTCTTTGGCTGCGCGTCGCTGTGGCGCTCGTCTTCGTCGCGCCAGCAGCGATTGCCGGCTTTCACGCGACCCATGGCATCGTGAAGCACACCATGCCATCTGAGACTTGGCAGACCGTCTTCTCCGTCATTGGTGCAATCGCGATCGGCATCACGGCACTGACGCGGTTGGCGACGATGGCCCCGCCCGAACTGGCCGGACAGAGCGTGGCACGGGTCTGACACCGTCGAAGCGAGGCGCAATGACCAGAGGCAGATCGACCACGCCGTCCCCGACGTCGGAATGGTGCGGACCGGCGCAAGGCGGGCACGGATCATCATCCCGGTATGACGCCCACCCCCTTAAGCGCTGGAAAAAATCAGCGGCTTTCAAGCGGTCCCTACAACGGATGATGGACGATATAGCCATCCGCCGTCGGGAACTGGTGACAGCCTTTGCAAACGAAGGGCAGACTTGCAGGTCAACTCATTGCCTGGATTTCAGCGGTTGCACGAGGGTAGCCAAATTCTCCGTTGATCCGTTCTGCTGGGCCGAGCGCTCCAAAACGGCCTCTTCAATGGGTTGATCTGGCCGAAGGACGGCTTCGCCTCGATCGCCTATGCCGCAATGACGCCTGCCAACTTTCTTCCCCTGCCGGCTGCGCCGTCATTCCTCGCGCAACAAGAAACTTGGCCGTCTGCCATCCTCCGCTGCGCTGCGGTCGCAAGCGATGCCGCGTCGATCGCCTCCGGCCTCTTGATCCCCATCGAGGCCGCAATGGTGCGGGCTCGGAGCAGAAATCAAGGAGAACTATCATGGCCACCATCGGCACCTTCAAAAAGTCCAGCAACAACGAGTTCGCCGGCGAAATCGTCACCCTCTTGGTTCAGGCAAAGGGCGTCCGCATCGTTCCCGAAGCCACACGAACTGGCGAGAACGCCCCCAGCCACCGTGTCTTCGTCGGCCGAGTTGAGATCGGCGCCGCCTGGTCCAAGCGCTCCAACGAGGGCCGCGAGTACCTCGGCCTCAAGCTCGACGATCCGAGCTTCAACGCCCCGATCTTCGCCAACCTCTTCGACGACGAAGAAGGCGAAGCCTACAGCCTCATCTGGTCCCGCCCCAGCCGTCGCGCCGACTGAGGCGCCCCGATGCCCCGCCCGGCGAGTCCGGGCGGGGCATCGTCGCCAACCGAATCAGTCACGCAGATATTTAACGGAACAAGACAGGCCAAGGCCTTATGGCTGGCTTTTGACCCATAGAACGACTATTATAGTCGTAGTTCTAGTGTGCGCATTCGAGTCCGTAGGAGGTGATCATGCATGATCACCGCCCGACAGACGCGGGCCGCGCGCGCGTTGCTTGGTTGGACGCAGGAGACGCTCGCTGACAAGGCCCTGGTATCGCTGACCGCGTTGAAACGCCTCGAGTCCGAGAACCGGCTTGAGGTGTACGAGACGACGCGCGATCAGGTCGGCAAGGTGCTTGAGGCTAACGGCATCGTCTTCCTGACTTCGGACCAAGGTGAAGGGGTCATGCTTGTCCGTGCGAAGGTCGAAGCCAGCAATTGATCGCGTTACCCAGCATAGGTTCGCCTGCCTATGTCCTGCGTGCATCACCCCGCGCCAATTTGAACCATTCCATCTCCCATCAGAACGGATACAGTTAACAACAGGTTTCATGGCGTGTATAATCGGCCGTCGGGGGCCGCCGCTATGATGCAGACGACATTCCAGGACGAGCCGCCAGTGAGCGCGGGGCTTACGGCCTATGACCGTGAGCATATGGTGCTCTATCTGCGCTTGCTCGATTCTGCGACCGATGGAGCGGACTGGCGCGAGGCCGTCTCAATCCTGTTCGGCATCAACCCCCAATGCGAGCCGGAACGCGCGCGCCACGTTCATGATAGCCATCTCGCCCGCGCGCGCTGGATGACCGAGCAAGGCTACCGTCAGCTCGTGCGCGAAGGCAGTCACTGATCCGGTCGCCGATGCCGCCAGGGCATCACCCGTTGCCCGATCTGGGGCTTCCAAAAACTTGCTGAACCCGGAATCCTGTCTCCTCGGCATACTGAATATGTGCGGACCTGGAGGACATGGATGAAACCTGACACTTCACGGTGGCGATCCTCGCCAACCTACGACTATGTCGGCGAACTTGTTGCTCCCGACCTCGCGTGGGAATGGCTGCGGCGCAACGGCGAATATCAGACGGATTTTGCCGGGATCGAGCAGCCAGTCCCCGACCGCCAGCACTTGACTGCGAGGGCGCTCCATCGCTGGGGGCTACGATTTCCCTGTTCGCCCAAGTTACACAGCGGTGCAAGCGCACGTTTACTGGTCACCGGACATCGACACCGGCGTCGTGCTGCTGACCACAGCCCCCTCCGTTTCTCCGTCCGACAATAATTTCTTTTTGTCCCTGAACGATGCCGACGAGCACGCCGACGATCAGGGCGATCACTCCCGGCACGATCTCGGCGACGGTCATCATCTTCATATTCTGCGCTTGGCAGGTATCGAAGCCGACCGGCCCCTTGCGGCGATTATTCCGCTCGATCTCGACGGATTCGACCGTGTCGAAGCCCTTATCCGCTTACTGAAAGCCCTGCACGGTCGGGCTGTACCGCCGGACACCCGGCTGACGCCTCAGCAGTTACGCCGTGCACGCCAGATGCTGCAAGCCGTCGACGGGCATATGAACGGCGCAAACCACCGTGACATTGCCGAAGCGATATACGGGGCCAAGGACATCGCCGGCGAGACCTGGAAAAGCTCGTCGCGGCGCTTTGCCACCATCGATCTCATCAAGGATGGCCTCGCCATGATCTCGGGCGGCTATCGTAAGCTCCTGCATCACCGCCGCCGATCCTAGCGCGACCTGACTCGTGAACGGTGTGGGGTTTCAGGCCCCACAGGCTTCCCACTCCCTCTTCGCTGCACTCCTCCGCCACCGTGACCTTCGTTCGCCGCTGACTGCCAGCGGCACGACCGAACCCCACGGAGGCCCGATCATGTCGCCCAATCTCGCCGGTTTGCCGCCACGCTACCTGCGCACCCCCGAAGCCGCGCGATTCCTTGGGCTATCCGGCCGGACGCTCGAAAAGCATCGCACCTACGGAACCGGCCCGGCCTATCGCAAGCTCGGCGGCCGCGTCGTCTATTCGATCGACGATCTGCAAGCCTGGGCCAATCGCGGCACCGTCACATCAACCTCTGATCCGCGCGGCGCATTGCTGCCCGCCAAACGTCAAGATCAGTCGCCGTCGTTCCGCGACGGCCGCCACAATCGCTGAGACGTTCGACCATGAACCGGCGGCATCTCACCACCTCCAGCGAGCGAGCCACGCTCGACCCCTTCATCGTTGCGACCGGCGACGCCAGCCCGCGCGATCAGCGCGATCTCATGGAACGTCCATTCTTCTCGCTCGCCAAGGCCAAGCGCACACAGCCGATCCTTTATGAATCAGGCGGTGTACGCGTGGAAGTCTTCGCCGTCCCTGAGCATGGCATGGCGACCATTTGGGATGCCGACGTGCTGATCTGGGCGGCCAGTCAGATCGTCGAGGCTGAGAATCTTGGTTTCAAGACGTCGCGTTTCCTGCGCTTCACGCCCTATCAGCTTCTCAAAGCCATCGGCCGTGAGACCGGCGCGCGCGATTACAAACTTTTGAAGGGCGCGCTGACGCGCCTGCAATCGACCGTCATCCGCACCACGATCCGGCACGGCGAGCATTGGCGCCGCCACCAATTCTCATGGATCAACGAATGGGCGGAATGCGTCACCCGCGACGGCCGGATCGAGGGCATGGAGTTTGTCCTGCCCGACTGGTTCTATCGCGGCGTCATAGACCGTTCGCTGGTTCTCACCATCGACCCGGCCTATTTCCGGCTGACGGGCGGGTTCGAGCGCTGGCTCTACCGCGTCGCGCGCAAACATGCCGGACGCCAACCTCGTGGCTGGGTCTTCGAGATTGCACATCTGCATCAGAAGTCCGGGTCGCTTGCACGCATCTCCGATTTCGCGCTCCAGCTTCGGCGTATCGCCATGCGCAACTCGCTGCCCGGCTACCACCTACGCATCGAACGTGAAGCCCGGCGCGAACTGCTTCGCATCCTGCCTGTCAGCGCGTTTCCACGGCCTGTGGATGGCGCTGTGGAAAGGCTCGGGACTTCGCACGCAAACACCATCGGGATTTCGAACGCAGGCCTATCGGGACTTCGCACGCACAGATCTCAACTAAGTCTTTGGCCGGAAGCGACGATCTCGACCCTTAACTTAGAGTCTAACAAAGATTCTAACTTTTTGTTGGGCCAGAGCGATGTGGAGAACATCGCCGAGCGCTTGCACGGATCATCCGCAAAGACGCCTGCCGTTACTTCAGATACGCCGCTATTGCCTCTCGGAACCGGAACGGGAGCGGCACGATGATCGTTGCCCTCCTCAACCAGAAAGGCGGCGTCGGCAAGACGACGCTGGCGCTGCATCTCGCCGGAGAGTGGGCCAGGCGAGGAAAGCGCGTCACGCTGATCGATGCCGATCCGCAAGGCTCAGCACTCGACTGGTCGCAGCAACGCGTGCGTGAAGGCGGCTCCCGCCTGTTCGGCGTCGTCGGCCTGGCGCGCGATACCTTGCACCGCGAAGCGCCCGAGATCGCCCGCAATGTCGATCATGTTATCATTGATGGACCGCCGCGCGTCGCAGCGCTGATGCGCTCAGCCTTGCTCGCCGCGGATCTCGTGCTGATCCCGGTGCAACCGTCGCCGTTCGATGGCTGGGCATCGGCTGAAATACTCTCGCTCCTTGCCGAAGCGAAAATCTACCGCCCTCAGCTTACCGCGCGTTTCGTGCTCAACCGTTGCGGCGCGCGCACCATCATCGCCCGTGAGACCGCCGAGACACTGGCCGATCACGATCCACCGCTGCTGGCATCCCGGATTGGTCAGCGCGTCGCTTTCGCCGACACCGCGCAGACCGGTCGGCTCGTCTTCGAGGTCGATGAGGACGGTCCCGCCGCTCGCGAGATCGCAGCGCTGACCGCTGAAATCGGGAGCATCGCGCGATGAACGAGCGATCTCCGAAACGCGGCTTCGCCGCCCGCCCCGCAAATCCCGAGAGCTGGATCAAGGCGTCCGCCGCGCCCGCGTCGCGCGGCGCTGACGCTAACCAGTATACCGCCCGCCTGACCATCGACGTCACGCCCGAGCTGCGCGCCCGGATCAAGATCGCAGCGTTCAAAAACGGCGACACCGTCGCCGACATGCTGCGCGAACTGCTCCGCGAGCATTTCCCACCGACTGAAGGAAATACCCCATGACCGGCAACGCGGCCCCCCGCATGCGCGGCGGCCCCGTGCCGTCCGCATGTCCATCCGATACCCTCACCCATGTCGAACTGGGATGGTACGAAAAGAAGTCCGAGCACTGGATTCGCTTTGGGCAGAAGGCCCACGAACAGATTCTCGATCGCCGCCGTCGCATCCTCTCTTTCCGGCCTGGCGTCGTCTTTGCCTTCGTCCGCTGGGCCTCCAACGACTTCGGCACGATCGTCTCGTGCATTGACATCGTGCGCGCGGTGTCACCGGGCGAGCCCTATCAGACGCTGCCGTTCGTGCGTCCAGGCGGAGACATTCTCCTCAAGATCGACGGCTGGCCCAAGGTCGAGCTTGTCCTCCAGATAATCGACGCCGTTGAGGCGCTCGGTGTCGATCCGACCGACGTGTCGCCCGATCACTGGCGGCATGTTCACAACCGCCTCATCGCTGACCATGAACCGCGTCCCTACACGGTCGAGCAGCATCGGGCGTTCTGCAAACGCCGGAGGGCCGAGCCATGACCCGCTTCGGTTACGTCATGACGACCTATTTCGCCGTGCTGGTCATAGCCGGTCTGTCGTTCCTGCATATCACGCCGAAACTGATCTGGAATGCTTCGGCCAGCACACCGATCGGGCTCTATTCGATTGGTCCGGCGAAACGGCTTGAGGTGAGCGACCTCGTCGCGGTCGATGCACCCGAGCCGCTGGCGAGTTTCCTCGCCGAGCGCGGTTATCTGCCGCGCGGCGTCCCATTGATGAAACGCGTCGCCGGCATATCCGGACAAGAAGTCTGTCGCAGCGGACGCACCGTCACGGTTGACGGCGTTCCTATGGGCGACGCGCTGGAGCGGGATCGGATCGGGCGCGCTCTGCCCGTCTGGCAGGGCTGTCGCCGCATCGCGACAAGCGAGATTTTCCTCATGAATGCCCAAGTCCACGACAGCCTCGATGGGCGATATTTCGGGCCAGTCCCTACCGCTTCGATCATCGGCCGCGCTGTCCCGCTCTACACCGACGAAGACGGCGATGATCGCTTCGAATGGCGCGCACGAACGCGGTGATTGACGCGCCAACCTCTCATCAACCGCAACGAAAAGGAACCTTCCCATGACGCAGATCGGTCAGTTCACCCGCACCAAATCCGGCTATTCCGGCAACATCCGAACCCTCACGCTCGCTGCCGAGCTGGTCCTCACACCCGCCGATCCATCCGACGCCGAGAATGCGCCCGATTACCGCATCCATCTTGGGTCTGACGACGGTCCGGAAGTTGGCCCAGAAATTGGCGCCGCCTGGAAACGTACTGGCGAGAAAGCCGGTGAATACGTCTCGTTGCTGCTTGACGATCCCGTCTTCACGCAGCCGATCCGCGCCAACCTGTTCCAGTCCGGCGACGACAAGAGCGCGTGGGTGCTGACCTGGAACCGCCCGCCAAAGCGCGGCGAGCGGGACTGAGCCGATGACAGTCTCACGCAACCGGCCGCACCATGCCGCTCCCCGTGGACGTCAGGGCACCACCCACAGGGCTGCACTCCTCCTCCTTTCCGGCATCCTTTCGACCGTCGCACCGGCGCTACCTGCATCGGCTCGTGACGCGAGCGTGAGCCGTCTCACAGCGGTCGATCGCTACGCCGCCCATATCGCGGAAGCTGCACAGCGTTTTGGCGTTCCCGTCGCGTGGATACGCGCCGTCATGCACGTTGAAAGTCGCGGGGACGAGCGTGCCATCTCACCCGTCGGCACAATGGGCTTGATGCAGATCATGCCCGCCACCTGGTCGAACCTGCGCCTCCGTCACGGTCTTGGTAACGACCCGTTCGACCCGCACGACAATATTCTCGCAGGTGCAGCTTACCTGCGCGAAATGTACGACCGTTACGGGTCGCCCGGCTTCCTTGCGGCCTACAATGCCGGCCCCGGCCGCTACGAAAACTCTCTCGCAGGCGCCCGCGCACTGCCTGCTGAAACCCGCGCCTATGTCGCCATGCTCGCGCCGTCAGTTAGCGACGGCGAGGTCGGCGAACCGGTCGTCACGCCAACGGTAGCGCGCATAAGCTGGACCACTGCGCCGCTGTTCGTCGCACGCAGCGAGCGCACGTCCGCTACCAATCCTGCGCAATCGGGCCGCCCATCCAATGTCGCACTGGAGGCCGTGTCGGCACGCGATGTTTCCGGCATCGCACCGCAGGCGAATGGCCTGTTCGTGGCGCGATCCGGCTCTGGAGGTCTGTGATGCACACATTCGCAGGATCGGCGGGAATGGCGCGTCATGGCGGGAGACAGGCATGGGGTTGGGTCAGAAAGGGCAGCACGACCAACCGACGGCTAGATAAAAGAGGCTCGCCTGTCGAACCACAAGCCATTGAAATGGCGTGTGTTTCGGCGTGCCGTTCGGTCGGGGAGCGTGCCGCTCATTGGATATTTCCCCATGAATTCAACGATGGTTCCGGCACTGTACGTCAATCGGGCCTTTCGGAAGGCCTGTCATGAGCAAGAGCGACAACGATTTCCGTGTTCGGCCAGGGCGCATCCGCAGCACCCGTGCGCCAAAGCAGAAAAGCTTCATCAACCAGGTGCTGCGTGCCGCCAAGAGAGCCGGTCATACCTCCGGGCAATCATCTCCAGGCAGAGGCGCTTCCAGCTATGGCCGCTCCAGTTTTGGGCGCGGACGGATCAGCTTCAGCCGGGCACGCCTGTTCAGTTCCTCCCGCCGCGTCGTGGTCAAAGCCCGCATCGCCCGTCATCAAGGTCGGGCTTTTCGTTCAGCGCCACTTGCCGCTCACCTGTCCTATCTGAAGCGCGACGGTGTCACCCGCGACGGGGAGAAGGCTGTCATGTTCGACGCCGGTAACGACCGTGCCGACGACATCGCTTTTGCCGAGCGGAGCAAGGACGACCGCCATCATTTCCGCTTCATCGTCTCGCCCGAAGACGGCGGCGAGATGACAGACTTGCGGGCCTTCACCCGTGATCTGGCCACGCAGATGGAAGCCGACCTCGGTACGCGGCTCGACTGGGTGGCCGTCGATCACTGGAACACTGACAACCCGCACGTTCATCTCATCGTGCGCGGCGTCGATCAGGCGGGCGCCGATCTTGTGATCTCGCGCGACTATATCAGCCGCGGCCTGCGTTCGCGCGCCGAGGATTTAGTCTCCATCGAACTCGGTCCAAAGCCCGAGCACGAAATCAGCAACGCGCTTGCGACGGAGATTTCTGCAGAGCGCTGGACGCGTCTCGACGTCGAGATCCGTATCGCCGCCGATGAGACCGGACATATCGACCTGCGGCCCGAGAATGTCGGCGCGTCCGATCCTGAGACCCGGCGTCTCATGGTCGGCCGCCTCCAGCACCTCGAGAAGATGGGCCTCGCCACAGCGGCCAGTCCCGGCGAATGGATGGTGGGTCTTGAGGCAGAACGAGCCTTACGCGACCTCGGGATGCGTGGCGACATCATCAAGACCATGCACCGCGCTTTCACCGAGCGCGGCCAGGACCGCGGGTTCGCCGACTATGTAATCGACGCCGGCAGCCCCGGCTCGCCGATCATCGGCCGCCTGGTCGACAAAGGCCTGCATGATGAGCTGACCGGCGAGGCTTATGCCGTGATCGACGGCACCGACGGCCGCGCTCACCACATCAGGTTCCGGGGCGTCGAAGCCTTCGAGCATTCCCCGCCGGTCGGCGGCATCGTCGAGGTGCGTCGCTTCGGCGGACCCGATGATCAGCGGCCGACGCTTGTGCTCGCCAACCGCTCGGACTTCGACCTCAACCGACAGATCACCGCATCGGGCGCCACATGGCTCGATCATCGCCTCGTCGAACGCGATGCCATGCCGATGTCCATGGGAGGCTTCGGCCGCGAAACGCGCGACGCCATGAGCGCGCGGGCCGAGCATCTCGCACACGATGGTCTCGCTCGCAGGCAGGGCCAGCGCATCATCTTTGCCCGTGACCTTCTCGACACGCTTCGCAAGCGTGAGCTGGATGTCGTCGGGGCCAGACTCTCGGCGGAAACGGGATTGCCGCACATCAAGGCTGCCGCCGGAGACCATGTCACCGGCACCTATCGCCAGCGTCTCACCCTCGCTTCGGGCCGCTTCGCCATGATCGATGACGGACTCGTATTCCGGCTCGTGCCCTGGTCACCGCCGCTTGAGAAGAAGCTCGGCCAGCATCTCTCGGGCGTAGCCAGCGGCAGCGGCGGCATCGAGTGGAGCTTGGGGCGGAAACGGGGCCTCGGACTGTGAGGCAGCATGTCCTCCGACGACCTCCAGAACGTCTTCATCACGACGCGAGCGCATCAAGGATTGGGCACTCCGGAACGGCGTCACCCGAACACCGTGCTGCGGTTTGCGCGAGGATCTTTTCGATCCGCCTTAGGTCCACGATCTTTGCACGAACATCGGTGAGGTGGTGCTCGGTACGCACTTTGACCTCACCGCATGTCTGATTGCCGCCGTCAACCAGTTCCAGAAGGCCACGGATTTCTTCGATGCTGAAACCGAGTTCCCGTCCGCGCAGGACAAAGCGGAGGCGGCGGACATGAGTTTCGTCATAAACACGGTAGTCGTTGGCGCTGCGCGGCGGCTCAGGCAGAAGGCCAATTTTTTCGTAGTAGCGGACAGTTTCCAGATTGGAGCCGGTCCGACGCGCCAACTCGCCGCGTTTTATCCCCCTCCCGATTGCGCAATCCGCCATGGTGAAAAAACTCTTGACCCTGTAGTTACTACAGAGCGTATCAGTGTTCCCAACTCGAATCAAAGGGCAATTTTTATGAGCGACATCAGCACAAAGCTGGCCGACTCGCCGGGCATCGGAAAGACCAGCGCGCAGCGTCATGGTTGGCTTGCGGCAGGCGGTGTTGTCGGAGCGATACTTGCGTCCGCCTGCTGCGTCGTTCCGCTCCTCCTCGTGACGCTTGGCGTGTCCGGCGCATGGATTGGCAATCTCACAGCGCTTGAACCCTACAAGCCTTATGTCGCGGCCGTTACGATGGGGCTGATCGGGATTGGCTTCTGGCGCATCTATTTTCAGCCCAAGGCAGCGTGTGAGGATGGCTCCTACTGCGCCCGCCCGGAATCCTCGCTCATCACCAAGTCGGCGCTCTGGATCGGCGCTTTCGTGACCTTGCTCGCTGTCACCATCAACTGGTGGGCACCCCTCTTTTACTAGGAGACGTAACGATGAAACGAACCATGATGTTCACGGCTGCAATAATCGGTCTGGCTGTTGCAGGAATGATGTCGACAGGCGTATTTCCGCCATCCTCGGCGCTGTCAGGCTCGGCACAGGCCGCAACAACCGAGCAGCGTGCGGTATTCGCCATCGAGAACATGACCTGTGCGCTGTGCCCGGTCACCGTCAAGAAAGCGATGGAGGGCGTCGCGGGCGTCAAATCGGTTGTGATCGATTTTGAGGCAAAGACGGCGACGGTCGTGTTCGATACTTCGCGGGCGACGATCACCGCCATCGCCGCCGCCTCCACCAATGCCGGATATCCCGCGCAAGTGACAAAGAGCTGACAGCATGAATGAGCGGACACTTCTCGGCGCAGGTCTCGCCGGCACTGTTATCGCCGCTCTGTGCTGCTTCACGCCGGTGCTGATCGTGCTGGCCGGCGTGGTGGGTCTCTCCGCCATCGTCGGTTATCTCGACTATGTTTTGCTGCCGGCGCTGGTCTTCTTCATCGGCCTTACCGCCTACTCGGTATGGCGGCGAAATAGAGGCGCGCGAACAACTGACCGCGTCATCAAACAGGATTGATCCATGTCAGACTGCTGCGCCCCGAAAAAGAAAAGCCAATACGATCTCGCCGTTATCGGCGCAGGGTCGGCGGGGTTTTCCGCCGCGATCGCCGCCGCCGAGCAAGGCGCCAATGTCGCCCTGATCGGCCACGGCACTATTGGCGGCACTTGCGTCAATGTCGGCTGCGTTCCCTCCAAGACCATGATCCGTGCGGCCGAAGCCCTGCACGGCGCCCGTGTCGCGCGCCGCTTTCCTGGAATAGCCGGTGAGGCTCGTGTCACTGACTGGCGGCAGCTGGTCGAAGCGAAGAACGATCTGGTGGCTACACTCCGGCAGAAGAAATACATCGACCTTTTGCCCGAATATAACGGCGTGGCCTATCTCGAAGGCGCGGCGCGCCTCACCGAGAACGGCGTCACGGTCAACGGAAGCAATATTGTCGCCGGCCGGATCGTCATCGCCACTGGCTCGTCACCCGCTGCGCCCGATATCCCCGGCCTGACGAACGTGCCTTGGCTTACCAGTACGACCGCGCTGGAGCTTACCGAGCAGCCACGCTCGCTTCTGGTTGTTGGCGGCGGTTATATCGGCTGCGAACTGGCGCAGATGTTCGCCCGAACAGGCACACAGGTCACCCTCGTGACCCGCTCCCGCCTTCTCCCGGAGGCGGAGCCGGAGATTGCCGAAGCGCTGACCCGCTATCTGGCGGACGAAGGGATCACGATTCGCACCGGGCTTGCCTATTCCAGCATTGAGCAACGTGATGGCCGGATAGCACTTGTGGTCGACGTCAATGGCAAGCTGGAAACCATCACCGCCGAACAGGTGTTGATGACAACTGGCCGCACGCCCAACACAGCGGGGCTCGGACTGACGGAGGCCGGTGTCACGCTCGCGGCGCATGGCGGCGTCATGGTAGATGACCGAATGCGCACGTCGAAATCAGGCGTCTATGCTGCTGGCGATGTGACCGGGCGCGACCAGTTCGTCTACATGGCGGCCTATGGAGCTAAGCTTGCGGCGCTCAATGCTCTCAACGGCAACAGCCTCACCTATGACAATACGGCGATGCCGTGGGTGGTGTTCACCGATCCGCAGGTCGCAGGCGTCGGCTTGACCGAAGCCGAAGCGAAATCCCGTGGCTACGAAACGAAGACGTCGATTGCACCGCTCGACCAGGTACCCCGTGCATTGGCTGCCAGAGACACGCGAGGCCTGATCAAGTTGATTGCCGACAAACAAACCGATCGCTTGCTTGGTGCCCAGATTCTCGCGCCCGAAGGTGCGGACAGCATCCAGACCATGGTGCTGGCGATCAAGTTCGGGATGACCACGCAGGATCTCGGCGCCACGATCTTTCCTTATCTGACCACGGTCGAAGGACTTAAACTTGCGGCGCAGGGGTTCGGAAGGGACGTGACGAAACTCTCCTGCTGCGCGGGGTGACGGAAAATAACGCATAGTTATTCGCAGTCACGCACTGTGCCCACACTCCATGGATCGCGACCTCACCCAATCGCCTGTCATTGTACGCTGGCGCCGCCGATCCTTAGATCAACAGTCATTAGGTCTTGCAACTTACATGGAGTGTCGCCGACGTTGACAGCATTTGCTGTCAAGGGAACAAAGGCGTGTCCGCCACTAAAATACTCTGGGGCCAGGTAATCGTCGTCTTCCTGATCGTGCTCATCATGATCTGGGCGGCGACCCAATGGACGGCATGTCAACTCGGTTTTCAATCGCAGCTCGGCGCGCCCTGGTTCACCGTGTTGGGGTGGCCTGTCTATTACCCGCCCGCCTTCTTCTGGTGGTGGTTCTCCTTTGACGCTTATGCACCCTCGATCTTTCTTGAGGGCGCCTACATCGCTGTGTCCGGCGGCTTGATCTCGATCCCGGTTGCGATTGCAATGTCAGTGTGGCGCGCCAGAGAAGCCAAGAACGCAGAGACCTACGGCTCGGCCCGCTGGGCCGCACGCAGTGAGATCAAAGCGGCGGGGCTGCTTGGTCCGGACGGCGTCGTGCTCGGCAAGCTGGACCGCGACTACCTCCGTCACGATGGCCCGGAGCATGTGCTGTGCTTTGCCCCGACACGATCCGGCAAGGGGGTGGGCCTCGTCGTCCCGACCCTGCTCACCTGGCCGGGATCCGCCATCGTCCACGACATCAAGGGCGAGAACTGGCAGCTCACTGCGGGTTTCCGCGCGCTGCATGGCCGCGTCATGCTGTTCGATCCGACCAATCCCAAATCCTCTGCCTACAATCCATTGCTCGAAGTCCGGCGCGGTGAATGGGAGGTGCGCGACGTCCAGAATGTCGCCGACGTCCTGGTCGATCCGGAAGGCTCGCTCGAGAAGCGAAACCATTGGGAGAAGACCAGCCACTCGCTCCTCGTCGGTGCGATCCTCCATGTCCTCTATGCCGAAGCCGACAAGACGCTCGCCGGCGTCGCCGCCTTCCTCTCCAATCCGAAACACCCGATCGAGACGACGCTGAAGGCGATGATGACGACGCCCCATCTGGGTGAAAAAGGTCCGCACCCTGTCGTCGCCTCGACAGCGCGCGAGCTGCTCAACAAATCCGACAATGAACGCTCCGGTGTGCTCTCCACCGCCATGTCGTTCCTGGGTCTTTACCGCGATCCAGTCGTCGCGGAGGTCACGCGCCGCTGCGACTGGCGCATTGCCGATCTCATTGAGAACGCCAGTCCCGCGACACTCTACCTCGTCGTGCCGCCCTCCGACATCTCCCGGACCAAGCCACTGATCCGCCTCGTGCTAAACCAGATCGGCCGACGTCTGACCGAAGATCTTCACGCCAAAGGCCGCCGCCACCGCGTCCTCATGATGCTCGACGAGTTTCCGGCGCTGGGCCGCCTCGACTTCTTCGAGTCAGCCCTCGCTTTCATGGCGGGCTATGGTCTGAAAGCCTTTCTCATCGCGCAGTCGCTGAACCAGATCGAGAAGGCTTATGGCGCGAACAACTCGATCCTCGACAATTGCCATGTGCGCGTCAGCTTCGCCACCAATGATGAACGCACCGCCAAGCGCGTGTCCGACGCGCTCGGCACCGCGACCGAAATGAAGGCGATGAAAAACTATGCCGGCCACCGGCTGTCACCATGGCTCGGCCATCTGATGGTCTCGCGTTCGGAGACGGCGCGGCCCCTTCTCACGCCCGGCGAGGTGATGCAGCTCCCGCCCGCCGACGAGATTGTGATGATCGCCGGGACGCCGCCGGTTCGGGCGAAGAAGGCGCGCTACTATGAGGATGCACGCTTCAAGGAACGCATCCTGCCGCCGCCCGCTCTCACCGCACTTCCGCGCTCTGCTCACGCGGACGGTTGGTCCGCGCTCAAACCGCAAACGCCGAATGCCGCGCTGCTGACAGAAATCGAGAATGTTGAAGGCGATGCCGCCAATAGCGGGCTTCGCCGCGAACCTGAGCTTCCAGAACACGTCGCCATCGCCAAGGAAACCAGCACGCCCAAGCCCGCCGAAGAATTCGCCATCATGATCGACGACGAGCCGGAGGATGCTGCCCGCCAGTCGCGCATCCTGCGCCAGCAGATGGGCGGTGTCGCCCGTCAGGTCTCGCTCGATCCCAATGACGGCATCGATATGTGAGGTGAGCCATGCGTGACCGAATGAATGTCTATTTTCCGCCGGAGATGCTGAAGCAGATTGCCGATCTTGCTGATCGCAAGAAGCTGTCCCGCTCAGCGATCGTGGAAGCGGCTGTCGCCTCGTTCCTGTCGCCCGACGGCGCCGACAAGCGCGAAGCGGCCTTCGCGCGTCGGCTCGACCGGCTGTCCCGCCAGGTCCAGCGCATGGAACGCGATCTCGGTGTCACCGCCGAGACACTGGCGCTGTTCGTGCGCTTCTGGTTGACCATCACGCCGCCGCTGCCCAACGACGCGCAGGCCACAGCGCAAATCAAAGGCCGCGAGCGCTACGAAGGCTTCATCGAAACACTCGGGCGGCGCTTGCAGAAAGGTCAGAGTTTCCTGAAAGAAATCCCGGACGATGTCGGCGGCACGATGCCGGCCGACGGTTCCGATGATTCGTCAATGAGAAGCTGAATAGCCTCATCAAAGAGCTTGTAGATATTCCGCAACTCCGCCGATCACCTGTCTTTCTACGCCACCCCACTACTACGCCCTCGTCCCTGTTGCAGTAGCCTCATTTCTGGCTCTTTTACTCATCCCCGATGACGGGCCGCCTTTGCGTCCCAAAAGAAAAACGGGGACGACGTGGCGAGTACACACCAAAAATCCGAAGCGATATTGCGCGGCGCGCGCATGTTGCGCACCGCGCTCGGCCCCGCCATCGCCGGATTCCTGGATGACCCGCAAATCGTCGAGGTCATGCTCAACCCCGATGGTCGGCTATGGATCGACCGGCTGTCCGAGGGCTTGTCCGATACAGGAGAACGACTCTCGCCCGCCGACGGCGAACGTATCGTGCGGCTGGTCGCTCATCATGTCGGCGCCGAAGTCCATCCCGGTCGTCCGCGCGTCTCGGCCGAGCTCCCCGAAACGGGAGAGCGGTTTGAAGGCCTGTTGCCGCCTGTGGTGACGGCTCCGGCCTTTGCGATTCGCAAGCCAGCCGTCGCTGTCTTCACGCTCGACGATTATGTCGCCGCCGGAATCATGAATGCCGGGCAGGCCGAGACGCTGCGGTGCGCCGTCGCGACACGCAAGAACATCCTGGTCGCGGGCGGCACATCGACCGGTAAGACCACTCTGACAAACGCTCTTCTGGCCGAGGTCGCCAAGACGTCCGATCGCGTGGTGCTGATCGAGGATACGCGCGAACTACAATGCGCCGCACCCAATCTCGTGGCGCTTCGAACCAAGGACGGCGTCGCCTCGCTCTCTGAACTCGTGCGCTCCAGTTTACGCTTGCGCCCCGACCGCATTCCCATCGGCGAAGTGCGCGGCCCGGAAGCCCTCGACCTCCTGAAAGCCTGGGGCACCGGACATCCCGGCGGCATCGGCACCATCCATGCGGGCTCAGCGATCGGTGCGATCCGCCGTCTCGAACAGCTCATCCAGGAAGCCGTCGTTACCGTGCCGCGCGCGCTGATCGCCGAGACCATCGATCTCGTCGCCGTACTGTCGGGACGCGGCTCGCAGCGCCGTCTCTCCGAACTCGCCCACATCGAGGGCCTCGGCACGGACGGCGACTATCAGATCGCAGCGGCGGACACACCGTCGCCGTTCATCACACCAGCAACCCTCGAACAAACGGAAGATCCCTCATGATTCAACATGCCATTCGACTGCGCCGGCATATCGCGACGACCGCCTCCATCACCGTTCTCACACTTGCGCTCGCGCCCGCCGCCCATGCGGCCGGCTCGTCCATGCCGTGGGAACAACCGCTCCAGCAGATTCTTCAATCGATCGAAGGGCCGGTCGCCAAGATCATTGCGGTGATCATCATCATCACCACGGGCCTGACGCTCGCTTTTGGCGACTCATCGGGTGGCTTCCGCAAGCTGATCCAGATCGTCTTCGGCCTCTCGATCGCCTTTGCGGCCAGTTCGTTCTTCTTGTCGTTCTTCTCGTTCGGCGGCGGAGCCCTCGTCTGATGACAATGCTCCATGACGGCGCCGGCGAAGTGCCGGGCTTCTCGGTTCCAGTTCACCGGGCGTTGACCGAGCACATCCTGCTCGGCGGCGCGCCGCGCGCGATCGCCATCCTCAATGGCACGCTGGCCGCCGCTTTGGGCCTTGGCCTGCGCCTTTGGCTCGTCGGCCTTGGCCTCTGGGCCGTCGGCCACTTCGCGGCGGTCTGGGCGGCCAAACGCGATCCGATGTTTGTCGATGTGGTGCGCAGGCATCTGCGCATCCCTGGCCATTTGAGCGTCTGAGGTGCAATCATGATGAACCTCGCCGAATACCGCCGCACAGCGACCCGCCTTGCCGATTTCCTGCCCTGGGTCGCCCTGGCTGGCGAAGGCGTCGTCCTCAACAAGGATGGCTCTTTCCAGCGCACCGCGCGCTTCCGCGGTCCCGATCTTGATAGCGCCGTGCCAGCCGAACTGGTCGCTGTCGCCGGTCGGCTCAACAACGCCTTTCGTCGTCTCGGCTCCGGCTGGGCCATCTTCGTCGAAGCCCAACGCCATGCGGCAGCGACCTATCCCGCGAGCAGGTTTCCCGACGCCGCGTCCGCCCTGGTCGATGCGGAGCGCAAGGCCGACTTCGAGGAAGCGGGATCGCATTTCGAATCCAGCTACTTCCTGACCATTCTCTATCTTCCGCCAGAGGAAGACGCCGCTCGCGCCGAAAATTGGCTCTATGAGGGCCGCGCGCAATCCGGCGTCGATGCGCATGAAATCCTGCGCGGTTTCGTTGATCGCAGCGACCGCGTGCTTCAGCTCATCGAAGGTTTCATGCCCGAATGCGGCTGGCTCGGTGCGGCCGAGACGCTGACCTATCTGCATTCTTGTGTTTCGACCAAACGCCATCGCGTCCGCGTGCCCGAGACGCCGATGTATCTCGACGCGCTGCTGGCCGATCAACCGCTCACCGGCGGACTGGAGCCACGTCTCGGAGAGGCGCATCTGCGCATACTGACAGTCGTTGGTTTTCCGACAGCGACCACGCCGGGTCTGCTTGACGAGTTGAACCGGCTGGCATTTCCCTACCGCTGGTCGACCCGCGCGATCCTGCTCGACAAGACTGACGCCACCAAGCTGCTGACCAAGATCAGGCGGCAA